>NZ_PDKG01000009.1 GCF_004116725.1 Arcobacter sp. CECT 8986
AGTTTTCACTAGCAATCATTTCTAAATGTTTAGTTTGTCTTTCAAGTTCATTTTCAATTATTGAAAATACTTCATTATCTGCTTCTTTTAACTTTGCACTTGTTATGTAACTCATACTTCTTCTCCTTAGTACTTACTTCTTATTAAATTTCAAAATTTATGGAAGTATAACAAAATTATTTTTTTAGAACAACCCAGATATTGCTAAATTATTTAAATGCATCATTTCTAGGGTAAATAAATGATAAATATTGCTCTTTATAGACTTTTTGTGGGCTTTGCTTAGCATACATTACTATTTTTACTTTTATTGGAGTTGTTTTTAAATCAGATAAAAATAGCCTCTTTTTTGTTTTTAGAATCAATACTTTTTTTACTCTTTGGTTTGGTTTTAGGTTAAATGCTTTAAATCTTACAATTTCAAATGTTTTATTATCTTCTAGTTTTAAATCAAAAGTATAGTTACTATTTGATCTATTTTGTACTGTTAAAATATAGTTGTTTGTCACAAACTCTTTGTTTTTTATTTCATATAGATTTGTTGTTTTGTTTACATTTAAAAGGAAGTGCTCTTTTTTTGATGCAGATATTACTAATAAAACTACACTAAGTAAAATGCACAGATAATACATAATATTTTTAAAAGTAAAGTGTTTACTCTTTTTATTTTTTATTACACTGTTTGTACTTCCCCAATCAACTAAAGTTTTTTTACCAAGTTTACCCATCACACTTGTACAAGCATCAACACACTCCAAGCAGTTAATACACTCAACTTGTAAGCCTTTTCTAATATCTATATTTGTAGGACAAATTTTAACACAAGCTTCGCAAGTTGTACACTCATCTTCTTTTGTTAAATCTTTTGTTTTAAATACTACTTTTTCTTTATTTTTATATATTTGCCCTCCTCTAGAAGTATTATAAATAGCTTGAATTGTATTATCATCATAAAGTGATGACTGAATTCTTGAATAAGGACAAACATATGTACAAAAATGCTCTTTAGTAAATACAATATCATATACTAAAAACAAAGCAACTGTTAATATGAACATATACATAAAAACATGTTCATTTGGATTTTGTAAATATATAAAAAAGTCTTTTGGTGGAATAAAATACCACATAAAATTTGATGCAATAATAAGTGAAAGAATTGAAAAAAGTCCAATTGAAAGTATCTTTTTTATTTTATTTTCAATTGTTGAATAGTTGATATTTTTTTGTTTATTTGATATTTTTCTTAGATTAAATATTTTTGATTCTATTAAATCTCTATATATTACTCTAAAAATTGTTTGTGGACATGCCCAACCACACCACACTCTTCCTGCTATTGAAGTCATAGCAAATATACCAATAAAAAGAATTATAAGTAAAAAAGGCATTATGTAAAGTTCTTGCATCTCAAATGCTAAACCCAAAAAATGAAACTGCATTTTATCAAATGATAGTAATAAAATTTGATTACCATTTATCGTAAAAAAAGGTAAACAAAAAGTGAAAATTGTAATTGCAAAGAAGTTAATATATCTTTTTTTTGCATAAGTCATTGTCTCTCCTAAAGTTTTGATAATAACACTTTAGTGACATTTGGTGGCAAAAAAGTAATATGAAAAAGATTTTTAATAAGATAGAAAAGATTCTATCTTATTTGACCATTTCCTAATACTTTGTATTTAAATGTAGTAAGGTCATTTATACCCATAGGACCTCTTGAATGTAGTTTATTTGTAGATATTCCTACTTCTGCTCCAAGTCCAAAAGCTCCACCATCAGTGAATCTTGTACTTGCATTTGCATATACACAAGCAGCATCAACTTCATCCAAAAATCTATTTATATTCGAATAGTTTTCACTAATAATACACTCAGAGTGACCAGAACCATGTATATTAATATGGTCAATTGCTTCGTGTATATCCGCTACTACTTTAATAGATAAAATATTAGCAAGATATTCTGTATCAAAATCCTCATCACTTGCTGGATTTACTTCTATATATTTTTGTGTTTCTTTACAACCTCTTAGTTCTGTTTGTTCATAAACAAATGCTTCTTGTAAAGGAGGTAATACATAGCTTGCAACCTCTTTATGTACCAATAAAGTCTCCATAGAGTTACAAACTCCTGGTCTAGAGCATTTTGCATTTATACATATCTCTAAAGCTTTTTTACCATCTGCAAATTTATCTATATAAGTGTGACAAATTCCTTTGTCATGTTTAATTACTGGAACACTTGAGTTTTGGCTAATAAATTTGATAAGTGATTCTCCACCTCTTGGTACAATTAAATCAACATATTTATCTTGTTTTATTAGATTTGCTACACCTTCTCTAGTAGAATCAGGTAATAATGAAATTGCTTGCTCGGGAAGTTTATTTGTTGCTAATACATTTCTTAATATATCAGCTATTGCTTTGTTACTGTGTTGGGCTTCTTTTCCACCTTTTAATACACAAACATTTCCACTTTTAAAACATAGTGCTGCTGTGTCACTTGTAACATTTGGTCTACTTTCGTAGATTATTCCAATTACACCAATAGGTATAGAAACCTTTTGTATGTTTAAACCACTTTCAGTAACCCAACCTTCAAGAGTTCTTCCTACTGGTTCTTTTTGTGCTGCTATTTGTCTAATTGCAGCTGCCATTGCTTCAACTCTAGTACCGTCTAAAAATAATCTATCTTTTAAATCATGACTTAAATTGTTTTTTTCTGCTTCTTGCATATCTTTAGAGTTGTTATGAACTATAAAGTCACAATGCTCAATTAACGCATCAGCCATTTGATTTAAGATTTTATTTTTAACATCAGTTTTTAAAGTTGCAATCTCTCTACTAACTTTTTTGCATTCTTTTAAAAATTGTTGCATTTTCTTTCCCTAAGCTTGAAATGAGTGCTATTTTATCGTAATTTGTGTTATATTTTAAATAAATTGAGAGTAAATGTGTAGAAATAAAAGCAGATATACTGCTTTTATTTATGCTATTGAGTTTAATTTTTCAACTAAAGATTGTTTTGATGACGCACCAACAACTTGGTCTACAATTTCACCATCTTTCATAAAAATAATTGTAGGAATTGATCTAATTCCATATTTTACTGCTAAATCTTGTTGTTCATCTGTATTTACTTTACAAATATTTGCTTTTCCTTCAAACTCTTCTCCTAATTCTTCAATAACAGGAGCTAACATTCTACAAGGTCCGCACCATGGAGCCCAAAAGTCTACTAAAGATACTCCTTCTGAAACTGTGCTATCAAAATTTTCTTGTGTTAATTCAATATATTTTCCCATAAATTTTTCCTTTTATTTTTTATAGGTGAAATTTTATCTATTTAGAAACTAAATGTCAAGTATGCACTTTTTAGTTTTATAGTAACTTTTAAGTAACTATACTGTATTATATCAAATAAATTAAAGAATAAAAGGCTACTTATGGAGACAAATAATAAACGTTACAATTGTTTTTTTCAATTAGCAACAGATATTATTGGGGGAAAGTGGAAAAGTATGGTTCTTTGGGCTTTAAAAAAAGATGTAAGAAGAAATGGTGAACTAAAAAGATTAATACCAAATATCTCTCAAAAAATGTTAACCCAACAATTGAGAGAGCTAGAAGATGCAGGTATTGTAGAAAGAATAGTTTATCCAGTTGTTCCACCCAAAGTTGAATATAAACTAACGACATCTGGTGAAAAACTTATTCCTATTTTATATGATTTGCATGATTGGGGAAAAGAGTATGCACAAAACAATAACATAGACTTTGGAGATGAAGCTCACTGTGTTATTGATTAAGAAAGGAGAACTCCTTTCTTATATTTTTACTAAATATCTTCCTGTTGCTTTTGATGAAAGAATTTTCTCATAGGCTTCTTTTATATCAGCTAGTTCTATTTTATTAACTAACTTATTCATATTTGATATCTTATATTCATTTGCAATTTTATTCCAAATTTTCTCTTTTTTATCTAGGGCAATTTCTACTGAATCAATACCAATTAATCTTATACCTCTTAATATAAAAGGAAATACATTTGTATTTAATTCAAATGATGATGTAAGACCACAACAAGTTGCAACACCACTATGTTTGATTAGTTTTAAACTATGTGCTAAAAACTCTCCACCTACTGTATCAATTACTCCATCAAACTCTTCACTTAATAAAGGTCTTTTATTTTCTATATCAAACTCATCTCTTAATACTACTTTATTTGCTCCAAGACTTTTTAGAAATTCTTCTTTATCTTTTTTACCTGTTATTGCAACAACTTCATAATTTAGTTTTGAAAGAATACTAACAGCAATACTTCCAACACCTCCTGTTGCTCCTGTAACTAAAATCTTTCCACTTTTTATTCCATTTTCTTCTAGTTCATTTACACTAAGGGCTGCTGTTAATCCAGCAGTTCCATAAGTCATTATCTCTTCTTCTGTTAGATTGTTTGGAATTTTTATTACCCACTTTGCAGGAACTTTTACATATTCTTGATGACCCCCATCTGTATTCATTCCTAAGTCATATCCTGTTACTACAACTTTATCTCCTTTAGAAAAATCTTTGCTATTTGATTTTTCAATTTCTCCTGCTACATCAATTCCTGTTACATGAGGAAATACTTTTGTTACACCTGGATTTCCTATTGAACTTAGAGCATCTTTATAATTTAAAGATGAATATGATGTTTTTATTAAAACTTCATCATTTTCAATATTTGGAATATCAATATCTTTTATTGAACTAGTAAACTTTTTATCTTCTATCTTTTCAACTACAAATGCTTTCATTCAAATCCTTTACAAAATTTAAATTAGTTTAGCTAAAATAAATATATTGCGCAAGAACTTACAAATAGGATATATAGTTTCAAAAAAGATACTATTGGATAAAGTTATGAATAAAGATATTGATTTAATTATAGATAATGAAGATGAAAAATGTCCAGTTGAAACTGCACTAGAAGTAATAGATGGTAAATGGAAAATTTTAATACTTTGGTATCTAAGAAGAGATATAAAAAGATTTAGTGAACTTCAAAAATTGATGCCAAAGATTACACAAAAAATGTTATCTTCAAAACTAAAAGAGTTGGAAAGTGATGGATTAATTATTAGAAAGGTTTATCCAGTTGTTCCACCCAAAGTTGAATATAGTATGAGTGAATATGGTAAAAGTCTAAAACCTATTTTAAAGCAACTTTATTTCTGGGGAGAGGAACACAAAAGGTTGAGAAGTAAAGAGTTATAACTCTTTACTTTTTACTCTGCTGCTTCTTTATCAAAGTTTTTATCTAAAGCAGTTCTTATTCTTAGATTTACTTCATTATAACCTAAAATAGCCATAAGGTCATAAACTGAAGGTGCTTGAGTTCCACCTGTTAGAGATATTCTAATTGGTTGGAATAGTTGAGGAAATTTTAACTCAAATTTTTCAATAAATGGTTTTGTAACTTCTTCAAAATCGCAAGCTAAATGTAGTGAATCTTTTTTCTCTTCTAATGTTTTTAAATATGTATCTAAAAATTTAGGTGTATCTTCTTTGATGAATTTTTTTACACCTTTTCTATCATATGATTCTGGTCTGTTTATAATTTTTTCAATTGCTTCTTTTAATTCAACTAGTGTTTGTGCTCTCTCTTTTGATAAATCAAGTAGCATCTCTTTTTTATCATGTCCACTAATATGACAATCAAAAAACTCTAGCTCTTTTGCTAATCTTTCATTTGATACATTTTTAATATAGTGTGCATTTAACCATAAAAGTTTTTCTTGGTTATATGATGATGCAGATTTATTTATGTGTGATGGATCAAATAGTTCTAACATCTCTTCCATAGAAAAAATCTCTTGGTCTTTATTTGACCAACCAAGTCTAACTAAAAAGTTTAATAATGCTTCTGGAAGAAAACCTTGAGTTTTATATTCCATAACATCCATAGCACCATCTCTTTTTGATAGTTTTTTACCTTGTGGATTGTTTATCATTGGAACATGATAAAACTTAGGAATATCAAATCCAAGTGCTTCATAAATAATAATTTGTTTTGCTGTATTTGTTAAGTGGTCATCACCTCTAATTACATCAGTCATTCCCATTAATGCATCGTCAATTGTTACAACAAAATTATATGTAGGATTTCCATTACTTCTTGCAATAACAAAATCATCTACTTCATTACAATTAATGTTTATGATTGATTTAATACCATCAACAAAAGTAATTTTACCTTCTAATGGAGCTTTGATTCTTACTACTGGTTCTACACCTTCTGGTGGAGTTCCTGTAAAGTCTCTATATCTTCCATCATATCTTGGAGTCTGTTTGTTAGCCATTTGCTCTTCTCTTAAAGCATCTAGCTCTTCTTTACTCATATAACAATAGTAAGCTTTACCTTCATCTAAAAGTTGTTGAATATATTTTCTGTAAATATCCATTCTTTTTGATTGGTACTCTACTTCACCATCATAATCCAAACCAACCCAATCAAAAGCATTTATTATCGCTTTCATTGCATCTGCATTATTTCTTTGAGTATCTGTATCTTCAATTCTTAATCTAAATGTACCGTTTGTTTTTCTTGCCCATAAATAATTATATAAAGCTGTTCTTAGTCCACCAATGTGTAAATATCCTGTTGGACTTGGCGCAAATCTTGTAACTGCCATTATTTGTTTTCCTTATTTTTATTACTTTTTAAAAATCCGATTGCCGCAACTACTGCAACACATGCTAAGAATACTACCATTACAATATCAAGAGTTCCCATTTGCTTCCTTTTCTTTTAATTGTCCACATGCTGCTGAAATATCAAGACCTTTTGATTCTCTAATAGTACAAAGCAATCCTCTTTTAATTAAATATTCTTGGAATTTTACCATATCTTTACTTTCTGGTCTTTGATATGATGTTCCTGGATATGGATTAAAATAGATTAAATTTACTTTAGCTTTAATTCCATTTAATAGTTTTATTAATTTGTCTGCTGATTTTAAGTCATCATTTTTATTTTTTATTACTAGATATTCAAACATAACTTTTTTTCTTGTATCAACAGGAAACTTTCTAACTGCATCAATAATACTTTCAATATTGTATGCTTTATTCATTGGAATTAGTTCACTTCTTAATTCATCATCAACTGCGTGTAAAGATATAGCTAATTGAATACCTAAATCTTCATTTCCTAATTTTTCTATTTTGCTACTTATTCCAGATGTAGATACTGTTTGTCTTCTTCTACTTATTGCAAGTCCATCTAGTTCACTAAATATCTTTACTGCTTTGATAAAGTTTTTGTAGTTATCAAGTGGTTCACCCATTCCCATATAAACAATATTTAATGATTTGTTTTCTGGAATATTGTTATCTCTTTTTATATTTACTATTTGTGAGATATATTCACCAACTGTAAGATTTCTTACAAATCCACCCTTTGCAGTAAGACAAAAAGTACACCCTACTTTACATCCAACTTGTGAAGATATACATACAGTATATTTTTCACTTTTTTCTATTGTTCCATCTTCAGCTATTTGCTTTTTCTTCATAAGAAGTAATACAGCTTCAACTGTTAACCCATCTCTTAATTTGAATAGATATTTTATACTTCCATCAGTACTTATCTCTTTTTTTACTATTTCCATCAATTGAATATCGTAATTCTCTTTTAGGTTTTCTTTTAAGTCTTTTGGTATATTTTTCATCTCTTCAAAAGTAGAAGCATATTTTTTATAAAGCCAGTTATAAACTTGTTTTGCTCTAAAAGAAGGTTTTAGTTGTTCTTTTAATTCATCTAATGTAAAATCATATATTGATTGTTGCATTAATACCTTTCTTTTCTTTAAGTTATTTAATATTATACAACTTTTCTACCCTAAATAAGCTTTTGTAAAAATTAATTTTTGTTTCACGTGAAACAATGAAATGAAATGTAAGTTTTCATATCAAAAGTTTCACGTGAAACATCGAAATAAAATAATAAAAATATTAGTGATTTATTGATTTGATTATATTTTTTTCAATAAGGTATTGAGTAAGTTTTGACATTGCTTCTTTATGATTTTTCATAAAGTCATCATGTGCAGTTTCATTAGTATAGTTAGTAACAACAAAAATTCCAGCAGCTGGAATTTCAAACTCTTTTGCTACTTGAAGAACAGAAAAAAATTCCATATTTTCTATACCAATACCATAAGCATTAAAATTTTTACTTAATGAAAAATTTGATGATATATAATTTGAACTATTAACAATAGTATCATTTTTAGCTAAGTTATTCTCTGATTCAATAACATTATCAAGTGGTGTATATGAATCATTATTTAAAAAAGAGAGTTCAATATTTGATGCTCGTTTTGATTCAATGATATCAAATATATTATGTTCTCCATAAGAACCAGCCGTACCAATAAAAAGTAAAAAATCAGGTTTATCAAAAAGGCATCTTCTTGTTAAATTGATAGCACTTTCTATTAACCCTACTCCCATTGGTTGAGCGAAGTTAAATACTTCATTTCTTCCTGCACATACAACCATTAATTACACTCCAATGTATAATTTGCATTTAATTTTATATTTTTTTCACTGTTATCTGGAATTGGTAAATTATTTGCTTGAGATTTAGCACTCATAAGTCTAGTCTCCATTCTTAAAATACTTGGATTATATAAAGAGTTTATATTTATCTCTTTTACTTTACACGTTGAGTTTAGTTGTTTTGATAAACTATTTGCATAATCTTTTGCCCAAATAATTGAATCAATTCTTAAATTAGAAATTATATTTTCTGAACTTTTTTGACTTATCTTCCAAGATAAATTTGATACTCTAATTGATGTTTTATCATCTTTTTTTATTGATAATATTTTTGATAAAAATCCATTTATATTTTTAGAATCTTTTGATGCAATATCATAATTTAATTCACCAACATAGCCATCAATTTGTGAACTTTTATCTTTATAAATATATTTTGGTCTTATGTATAAAGAACCATTGTTTTTATCTACACTATTTACATCTTTGATAAATGTATTAAATTTTGTTAATGTATTTGAGATACTACTCTCTTTTTTTGCTTCTACAATTATAGATAATTTAGTAGTTAAAGTATCTGGCTTTATACTATCTTCAAATGATTTATTAAAATGAATGTCATAAGAAAAAAGTGGTAATACACTAAGTGCAGTACCTAATAAAAACTTTTTCATAATTAAATCCTTACTGGGATATTGTTACTTCTTAAGTATCTTTTTAAATCCATAATATCAATTTCTTTAAAATGGAAAATTGATGCTGCCAATGCTGCACTTGCACCATGTTCAAATGCTTCTTTTATATGCTCCATTGTTCCAGCTCCACCACTTGCAATAACAGGAATATCAACTATTGATGATATCTGTTCTGTAATATTTAGTTCAAATCCAGTTTTTGCTCCATCTGTATCCATTGATGTCAAGAGAATTTCACCAGCACCTCTATTATAGACTTCTTTAGCCCATTTTATTGCATCAAGTCCTGTATCTTCTCGTCCACCTTTTACAAAAACATGGTAGCTTCCATCTTCAACTTTTTTTACATCAATTGCAACTACAATACATTGACTTCCAAATCTTTTTGCACCTTCATCAATAAAATCTGGATTTACAACAGCTGATGAGTTAACAGATACTTTATCACAACCTACATTAAGTAGTTTATAAATATCATCTAATTTTCTAATTCCTCCACCAACTGTCAAAGGGATAAAAACTTCTTTTGCTACATCTTTTACAATATCAACTATTGTATCTCTATTTTCATGGCTTGCAGTAATATCAAGAAATGTTATCTCATCTGCACCCTCATCATTGTATCTTTTTGCAACTTCTACTGGACTTCCTGCATCTCTTAGTCCAACAAAATTAACACCCTTTACAACTCTTCCATCTTTTACATCTAAGCAAGGGATTATTCTTTTTGCAAAATTACTCAAAATTTATCCTTAAATTTAATATGAAAAAATATTATCTAAATGTAAGTTAAAATCAGATATACTCGTTACTTATGGAAAACATTAAAGCTAAAAAGAAATATGGACAAAATTTTTTAATTGATTCTACAGTGTTAAACAGAATCATCCAAGCGATGCCCAAAGGCGATAATTACGTAGTTGAAATTGGGCCTGGCTTAGGTGATTTGACAAAAAATTTAGTCAAGTACAAAGATATGACTGCTTATGAAGTAGATACTGATTTAATTGGTATCTTAGGGTCTAAATTCGAAGAAGAGATAGTTAGTAACCGATTAAAAATAGTACATAAGGATGTATTGACTGCTTGGGATGAGCAAAAGACGTTACATGAAGGTAAATATGACTTAATAGCAAACTTACCTTACTATATCGCGACAAACATTATATTAAGAGCATTAGAGGATGCTAATTGTGAGCATATAATTGTTATGATACAAAAAGAGGTGGCAGAAAAATTTACTGCGAAAGTAAATGATAAAGAGTTCTCTTCATTAGGAATCATTACACAATTATTGACAACCGATTCAAAGATACTATTTGATGTACCTCCTGAATCATTCAACCCTGCTCCGAAGGTTGTTTCCTCAGTTCTATATCTAAAGAAAGATTTGACTAAATCTGTTAGTGGAGATTTTAAAAAGTTTTTGAAAGCATGTTTTTCTCAACCAAGAAAAAAGCTATCAAAAAATATCTCTTCTCTAATAGATAAAGAAATCTTGCGTGAGATATTTGAAGAACTTAATATAAGTGAAAACACAAGACCTCATGAAGTTAGCGCATCTTTGTATAGCCAAATGTATACAAAGGTAAAAAATGGAAGAAACGAAAGTACAAGAGGATAAAGTAGTAGAACAAAAAGCGCCTACTACTAATAACAACAAACCGACAACAAGGCAGAGTAAGCCTAGAAATACTCGAACAAAAAATACAAATAATAACAACCATAATAGAAATAATAATACAAATACTACTACTTCTACGTCTGGTTCTAACCAACAAGAAAGAAAAAATAGTAATCCAAATAGTAATCCACAACAAAGAAAGAAAAGGCCTACAACAAATAAACAAAAAGTGCCTGTACAAAAAGGTGAAGGTTGGATTAGTGATTTAAAAAAAGCACATCAAATCAATGAAAAAATTCATAGAGATAGATTAAACCCACACTATAAATTAAATCTAAATACAAATGCAAAAGTTAGAATTACTCCACTTGGTGGTTTAGGTGAAATTGGTGGAAATATGATGGTAATGGAGACAGAAACATGTGCTATTATCATTGATGTTGGTATGAGTTTCCCTGATGAGGATATGCATGGTGTAGATATTTTAATACCTGATTTCTCATATATTAGAGAGATTAAAAATAAAATTGCAGGTATTGTAATAACTCACGGACATGAGGATCATATTGGTGCAATGCCATATTTATTTAAAGAGATGCAATTTCCAGTATATGGAACTTCATTACCTTTAGAAATGATTGGTTCAAAATTTGATGAACACAAAATGAGAGAGCACAGAAAATATTTCAGAGCTATTCAAAAAAGAGTACCTATTAAAATTGGTGAATTTGAAGTAGAATGGATGCATATTACTCACTCTATTATTGATTCATCTGCAATTGCAGTTACAACTGAAGCTGGTACAATTATTCATACAGGTGATTTTAAAATTGACCATACTCCAATTGATGGATATCCAACAGATTTACATAGACTTGCACATTATGGTGAGCAAGGTGTTTTACTTTTAACAAGTGATTCAACTAATTCACACTCTCAAGGATTTACAAAATCTGAAAAAACAGTTGGCCCTACTTTTGATAAAATATTCCAAAGTGCAACTGGTAGAGTTATTATGTCAACTTTCTCATCTAATATTCATAGGGTTGCACAAGCAATTGAGAGAGGACTTGCATTTAATAGAAAGATTTGTGTTATTGGAAGATCAATGGAAAAAAACCTTGAACTTGCAATGAGTTTAGGTTATATTAAATTCCCAAGAGATCAATTTATTGATGCACATGAAGTAAATAAATATAATGATAATGAAGTATTAATTGTAACAACTGGAAGTCAAGGTGAATCAATGAGTGCTTTATATAGAATGGCAATTCATGAGCACAGACATATAAAAATTAAACCAAGTGACCAAATTATTTTATCTGCAAAAGCAATTCCTGGTAATGAAGGAAGTGTTTCAGGTATTATAAATCACTTATTAAAAGCTGGTGCAAAAGTAGCATATCAAGATTTTAGTGATATTCACGTATCAGGACATGCTGCACAAGAAGAACAAAAACTTATGTTAAGACTTATCAAACCAAAATTTTTTATGCCAGTACACGGTGAGTATAATCATGCTTTAAGACATGGTCAAACTGGTATTGATTGTGGAATTTTAGAAAGAAACTTATATATTATGAGTGATGGAGAGCAAATTGAAGTAACGCCCAAATATCTTAAAAAAGTTAAAACTGTAAAAACAGGAAAAGTTTATATAGATAATCAACTAAACAATAAAATTGCTGATGATATTGTAATTGATAGACAAACAATGGCAAAAGAAGGTGTAGTTGTAATCGTAGCACAAGTAAATGCAGATGATAGAACAATGGCTCATAAACCAAAAGTTAGCTCTTTTGGACTTGTACCAAATAAACTTGATAGAGCATTTAGTAAAGAGATTGAAGATATTTTAAATACTGCATTGAAAAATGCAAGACCTGGAATATTTAAAAATAGTAAAATTTTAGAAGACGAAATTAGAAAAGTAGTAAGAAAACATTGTGTTAGAAAATATAAAAAATACCCAATGATTGTACCTACTATTTTTGTTCAATAAGGAAAGATATGAATTATAAAGAGCTTGCAAAAGAGGTTTTATTAACTGAAGCAAATGAATTGGAAATTGCTGCACAGAAGTTAGATAATGATGAAATTGATTTTGAAAAGGTTGTTGATTTAATTGTAAATTGTAAAGGAAAACTAATAGTAACTGGTGTTGGAAAGTCAGGATTAGTTGGAACAAAAATTGCAGCAACTTTAGCAAGCACAGGAACAAGCTCTTTTTTCCTTCATCCTACTGAAGCTATGCATGGTGATTTAGGAATGATAGGTAAAGAAGATATTGTTTTAGGAATTTCTTATAGTGGAGAGAGTGAAGAGCTTATTCAGATTCTTCCGCATCTTAAAAGATTTGATATTCCATTAATTGCAATGGCAAGAAGTAAAGAATCAACACTTGGTAAATATGCTGATTTCTTTATGAATATAAATGTTACAAAAGAAGCATGTCCTTTAGATACTGCTCCTACTTCTTCTACTACATTAACAATGGCAATGGGAGATGTATTAGCAGTTTGTCTTATGAAAAAAAGAGAGTTCAAAAAAGAGGACTTTGCTTCTTTTCATCCTGGTGGAAGCTTAGGAAAACAACTTTTTGTAAAAGTTGATGATTTATTAAGAAAAGATAATCTACCTGTAGTTTCACGTGAAACAAAACTAAAAGATGCAATTGTAACAATGAGTGAAGGTAGAATTGGAAGTGTTATTGTAGTTGATGAAAATAAAAAAGTTGTAGCACTTTTAAGTGATGGAGATTTAAGAAGAGCATTAATGAGTGATAACTTCTCTTTAGATTGTTCTATTGAAGAAGTAGCTACAAAAAATCCTAAGTTAATAAATGATAAAAATTTATTAGCAAGTGATGCATTACACATTATAGAAGATTATAAAATACAACTTCTTATTGTAGTTGATAGTAGTGAAAACTTAGTTGGAGTTTTACACATACATGACTTAATTGAAGCTGGTATAAAATAAGGAAAATCATGCCAACTGAAAAGAAAAAAAATGAAACAGTAGAGTTAATAAGACTTAACAAATTTCTTTCTCATAATAGTAAATATTCAAGAAGAGAAGCGGATAAGCTTATTGAAGAAGGAAGAGTTAGTGTAAACTCTAAGGTTGTAAAAAATCTAGCAACTAAAGTTACAGAAAATGATTTAGTAAAAATAGATAAACAAGTTATCAAAATAGATAAAGAAAGAATGTATACAGTAATTGTATATAATAAACCAAAAGGTGAATTAGTTACAAAAAATGACCCTCAAGGTAGAAGAACTATCTATCATACTTTAGGAAGTAAATATAAACACTACTTACCAATTGGAAGACTTGACTATGCAAGTGAAGGTGTACTTTTATTATCTGATAGTGTAGATGTAGTAAATGCTTTAATGCACTCTACTTTAGAAAGAGTATATAAATTAAAAGTTGATGGTGAGATAAACTATAAAGTAGAACAAGCTATGAAAGATGGATTGAGTTTAGATAATGCAACAGCTGGTGCACATGAAAGTACAAAAATCCAATCAATGAGTTTCTCTCCTTTTGTTGCTTATCAAATATTAACTAATAATCACAATTTTTCAAAAATAAAAGTTGTAATTAGTGAAGGTAAAAATAGAGAACTTAGAAGATTCTTCTCTCACTTTGGTCTAAATGTTATGGACTTAAAAAGATTAGATTTTGGTGGAGTATCTTTAAATAACTTACCAACAGGAAAAAGTAGATTTCTTTCAAAAGAAGAGTATAGACATTTAAGAGAGTATTTAAGAACACTAAATAATGATTGATTTAGCAAACCAATTAAGACCAACAAGTTTAGAAAGCTTTGTTGGTCAAAATCATATAATTGGAAAAGACAAAGCCTTATATAAACTATTGATGAAAAAAGAGATTCCTCATCTCTTTTTCTATGGTAAACCAGGAACTGGTAAAACTACACTTGCAAAAATTATTGCAAAGCATATAAATAGTGATTATTATTATTTTAATGCAACTTCTATAAAAATTGAAGATTTAAGAAAAGTATTTGATAAATATAAGAACTCTCTTTTAAAGCCAATTGTTTTTATTGATGAAGTTCATAGACTTTCAAAAAATCAACAAGAAGTACTTCTTCCAATTATGGAAAATTATGATGCAATAATAATAGGAGCAAGTACAGAAAATCCATTTTTCACCCTAACCTCTGCTATTCGTTCTCGTTCATTTTTATATGAGTTTTTACCACTTACAAATGAAGAGTTAAATGGAATTATAAATGAAGCCATAAAAGATAGCCAAATAGAGTTAAATAAAGAAGCAAGAGAGTATTTAATAGCTTCAAGTAGTGGTGATGCAAGGGCAATGCTAAACTTATTAAATTTTGCTTCTAAAGTTGAAACAAATATAACACTTGATTTGTTAAAACAATTAAGAAGTAATATTATTGGTGATGGTGTAAGTTCTAGTGATTCACACTATGATTTAGCAAGTGCTATGATTAAATCATTAAGAGGTTCAGATGTAGATGCTGCTTTATACTATTTAGGAAGATTAATAAATGGTGGAGAAAGCGTTGATTTTATAACTAGAAGAATGGTGATTTTTGCAAGTGAAGATATAGGAAATGCAAATCCAAATGCTTTAAATTTAGCAGTAAGTACAATGCACGCATGTAATAAAATTGGATATCCAGAATCAAGAATAATTTTAGGACAATGTGCTATTTATCTTGCATCATGTCCAAAATCAAATAGTGCATATGCAGGAATTAATAAAGCATTAGCTGATATAAAAAATGGTAGAATTTTACAGGTACCAAAACATCTTGATTCATTTCATAAAGGGTATAAATATCCCCATGATTATGGAGGTTGGGTAGAACAAGAGTATTTACCTGAACCACTAATTTATTATGAAAATTATGGTGTAGGCTTTGAAAAGACACTAAATGAGTGGCTACGAAAAATAAAGAGGAAAGATTGATGGATTTACTTCTAAGTTACTATTTATGGATTGTGATATTCCATATTATGGCGGTTTTATCGTGGATGGCAATGCTATTTTATCAGCCAAGATTGTATGTTTATCACACTGAACACAAAAACAAACCTGATTTTGTTGAAGTTGTAAAAGTACAAGAATATAAAATGTATAAATACATTGGATTACCAGCAATGTGGGCAACAATTATAAGTGGAATACTTATGATTATATTGATGCCAGATATGTTGAATTTTAGTGATCCTTGGTTATATGCAAAACTATTTTTTGCTGGAATTTTAGTACTTTACTCTTTTTCTTTAGAGTATTATAGAAAAAGATTAGAGATGGGAATTTATCCAAAAAGTGGAAATTTCTTTAGAGCATATAATGAAGTTCCAACTGTATTATCACTTTTAATTGTTGGTTATGTTATTACTAAAACATTTTCAATTGCATTTACTTTAATAACTCTTTTAATAGGAGCTTTTATTATCTATAAAGTACTAAAACAAACACCAAAAGATGCTGCATGAGTTTTGAAAAAGTTTATATATTAGATACAAATATCTTACTTGGAGATGCACAAAATATCTATAAGTTAAGTGATAATAATAGAAATTTAATAGTTTTACCAGAGACTGTTTTAGATGAAATAGATACTAAAAAAAGTGGATTTGATGAGATTAATTTTCAAGCAAGAGAGTTTGCAAGAATTTTAGAAAATTCTCAAATTATAAAAAGTGATAAAATAGAAGATTATAAAGTTGTAACAGTTAAAATAGAGGATATTTCAACTGTTACAATTGATATAATTTCAAAAGATGAATATAATATAAATTCAAGAAATAGTGCTATAAATATCATCAATGATAGAAAAATCTTAGAAATAGCAAAATTTGCCCAACAATATTACAAAGATATTGATTGTAGTTTTTTATCTCTTGATATAATGGCAAGAACAAGAGCAATTTCTCTTGATATTAATACAAGTGCCCTACTTGGTTCAAATGAAGATGATTTTAATTATGAATTTATAAAAACAATTCAAATTCAATTTGAACAGTTAGAAACAATAGATAACTCACCTATTTTAGAATATGATAAAGAGCATAAACCATATAACTTTGCTTATTGTTTTAAAGTAAAAGGTTCTGACCAAGTTTTATTAGCTTGTATTCAAAATGGAAAGATATCTGTACTTGATGAAGCAGAAATTAGAAATCAAACAATTACACCTTTAAATAAAGAGCAACTATTCTTCTCAAATGCAATATTAAGCCACTACTTTAATGTATTAATAATAGAAGCTAAAGCTGGTAGTGGTAAGACTTTATTAGCACTTAGTGGTGCTTTAAAACTAGTAAGACAAAAATATTTTCAAAGAATAATTTATATAAGAAACTCTATTGAGTCTTTGGATAAAGGTGAAGATATTGGATATTTACCAGGACTTGAAGAAAAATTTAGAATATATAATCATCCTTTAATGGATAGTTTAGACTACATTATAAGAAGTGAACATAAAAGAAAAGCTACAAAGAAAAATAATCAAGTAGAAGAGTTAGATGATTCAGAAGTTAGCACAAGAATAGAACAACTAATTCAAAACTACTCTATTGAAACAATGTGGGTAGGTGAAATGAGAGGTAGAACTCTATCAAATGCTTTTGTTATTATTGATGAAGCTCAAAATATGTCTAATAAAACTATGCAAATGGTTCTTTCAAGAATTGATAATAGTTGTAAAGTAGTAATATTAGGAAGTAATAAACAAATTGATAACTTTTATGTGAATAAACATACAAATGCTTTAACTACACTTTTAAAATCTACTCAAAATAAGAGTGATTTAGTTAAACCATTTGCAATAAAACTTGAAAAAGTTTTAAGAGGTCCAATTACTGAATGGGCAGAACAGATTTTTAGTACTGACAATAAATAAATCACTTTAAATTAATTTTAGCAATATTTTGATACCTTTACATAATATTATATGTAAAGGTATGCGAATGAAATTAGTATTTTTAGATAGATTAACTTTAGGGGTTGATATAAGTTTAGATGAGTTTAATCAGTTTGGTGAAGTTGTTGTTTATGATACTACAAAACCAACAGAAACTCTAACTAGAGTTAAAGATGCGGATATCGTAATAACAAATAAAGTTGTTATAGATAAAGAAATCATGGATAATTCTCATATAAAATTAGTATGCATTGCTGCAACAGGAATGAACAATGTTGACCTTGAATATGCAAAAGAGAAAGGTATTATAGTAAAAAATGTAGCAGGATACTCTACAAATAGTGTAACTCAATTAACATTTTCATATGTATTTCATTTTATCCAAAAACTTAACTACTACACATCATATGTAAATGATGGGCATTGGGAAAAATCAGAAATTTTCACACATATTGACAAACCATTCTTTGAATTAAAAGACAAAAACTGGGGAATAATTGGTTTAGGAAATATTGGAGAAAATGTTGCAAAAATTGCTCAATCATTTGGATGTAATGTTAGTTATTATTCAACTAGTGGTAATAATAAAAATACAAACTACCTACAAAAAGATTTAGAAACTTTATTAAAAGAATCTGATATAGTTTCAATTCATTGTCCATTAAATGAAACAACTACTAATTTGTTAAATAAAACAAATTTACCTTTGATGAAAAATGGAGCAATTTTAATGAATCTTGGTAGAGGTGGAATTATTAATGAAGCTGACTTAGCATCAATAATTGATACAAAAGAGCTATATTGTGGGATTGATGTAGTAACAAAAGAGCCAATAGAGGTAGAATCACCACTGCTTAAAGTACAAAGTAAAAACAGATTAGTATTAACACCACATATTGGTTGGGCTTCAGTTGAAGCAAGAAAAGAATTAATAAAACTTATTATTATGAACATACAAGAATTTGTAAAATAATACATATTCTAATTTGTATTTGGAGTTAAAATGAACTATTTACAATATACATCAAAAGAGATGTACTCTTCTACTGAACTGATTCGTAAAAGTAAATACATCTTTGAAAAATTAAATAAAAAAGAGATTGAAAAAGCTGTAATTTTAAGAGATGGAAAACCAAGTTTTATGTTACTTGATTTTGAAACATATGAAAAAATTATGGAAGAGTATATGAATTTAAAAAATTTAAATTTAGATACTAAAAAAGAGATTGAACCAATAAAAAAAGAAGAAAAAGTTAAACAATTAGTTGAAGAAAAAAAGGATATTGAGGTTCAACCTGAATTAAAAGATGATTTAGATGAATTAGAGTTAAAAAAAGCATTGGATGAGATAGATAATATTTCATTTGATGATATTATCTCTAAAGATGAGTCTGATGAAGTAGATGATGGAATACAAGAGGTATTTATTGAAGAGCGACCAATTGATAAAAATGATAAATCATTAAAAGAATTTTGGGAATAAATATATGTATGATGTAGTTGTAATAGGTTCTGGGGCAGCTGGTTTAACAGCTGCACTAGAAGCTAAAGAACAAGGTTTTAGTGTATTAGTTATATCAAAAAACTACCCTACTTTCTCTCAAAGTTGCCAAGCTCAAGGTGGAATTAATGCAATATTAGATGAATCAAATGATAGTATTGATGATTTTGTAAGTGATACTTTTATTGCATCAAGAAAAATCTCTAATAAAAAAAGAATTAGAAAATTTTGTGAGTTATCAAAAGATAGTATTTTGTGGCTAAATAAATTAGGTGTTCCATTTACTAGAGATGAAAACAATAACATTGCACAAAGAAGATTTGGCGGTACATCAAAAAAAAGAACATGTTATAGTAGTGATTATACAGGACTTAAAATAATTAATACTTTGTATGATACTTGCGTTAAAAATGATATAGAGTTCTTACATGAAGAGTTTTTACTGGATATTGCAGTTGAAAATGGTGTTGCAAATGCAGTAATAACTCTAAATATAAATAAGATGAAAGTATCAAAATATCCTACATCAAATATTATATTAGCAACAGGTGGATATAGCAATATTTTCTCTTTAAATACTACAAATTCTTATCTTACAACAGCAGATGGATTAGCAATTGCATATAAAAACAAAGCAAAATTATCAAATTTAGAGTTTGTACAATTTCATCCAACTGTATTAAAAGAGACTAATATTTTAATTAGTGAAAGTGCTAGAGGTGAAGGTGGATATTTATTAGATAAAAATAGTAATAGATTTATTGATGAACTTAAAACAAGAGATGAAGTTGCAAGAGAAGTCTATAAACGCGTAGTAAAAGGTGAAGAGGTATTTCTTGATTTAAGGCATTTGGGTGAAGAAAAAATTGATGAACTTTTACCTCAAGAAAGAACAATTGCTTTAAACTTTGCAAATACAGATATATTAAATGAGCCATTAAGTATAGGCGTTGCTGCACATTATACAATGGGTGGAATATTAGTTGATGAAAATATGCAAACTACTATAAAAAATTTATATGCAATTGGTGAGTGTGCACAAGCTAGTATTCATGGTGCAAATAGACTTGGTGGAAATTCACTACTTGAAGTTATTGGTCTTTCAAGGGAAGTCGTAAAATCTTTTAATAAAGATAAAATAGTTTGTAATATTGATATAAAAAAATATCAAAAAGAGATAGATGAGTTAATGCACAAAGAGATAAAAGTGGATTTTTATAAAGTAAAAGAGCAACTAAGTCAAATTCTTTTTGAAAAAGCAAGTATTATTAAATCAAATAGCTCACTAAATGAAGTCTTAGAGTTTATCAATGAGCAAAAAAATAACTTAAAATATATGGGAATAGAAGATAAAAGTACCTACTATAATAGAAATTTAGTAGATTTTTATGAATTTAAAAATCTTTTATTAATAAGTGAACTATATATAAAAAGTGCAATTTCACGAAATGAGAGTAGAGGAAGTCACTATAAGTTAGATTATGAGTATGAAGATGAAAGTTTTGAAAAAGAGACAATAATCGAAAACCAAGATAATGATGCTTTTATATATTTTGAGGAAATAAAGTGAAAATAAAAATCAAAAGGTTTAATAAACAAAAAAGCCAAGATTTTTATATTGAAGAGTTTGATATTTTAAATACAAATACTTTAAAAGCACTACTTGAAGTAAAACAGAACTATGATAAGTCTTTTTCTTTTAGATATGGCTGTAAAAGTGCAGTTTGTGGTTCTTGTGCTATAAGAGTTAATGGCGTAGAAAAACTTGCATGTAAAGTTAAATTAAAAGAAAATGATTTGATAGAACCTTTGAATAATTTTGAAGTGATAAAAGATTTAGTAGTAAACTTAGATAAAAATGAACATTTCATTAAAAAATCAAATGCTTTTTTAGAAGAATTTTCATCAAATGTGGTAACTAAAAATGATGGAAAATTAATTGATTTACAAAGCAATTGTATCTCTTGTCAAAGTTGTTTTAGTTCTTGTCCTGTTTCTTCAATAAATAGTGATTTTATAGGCCCTACTTCTTTAACAAAAGTATTTAGATATATAGAAGATAAAAAAGAGTCTTTATCTAAAAATAAACTTGATTTAATACAAAAAAATGGTATATGGGATTGTACTTTATGTGGTAACTGTACAATGGTTTGTCCTCAAGGAATAGATTCAAGAAGTGATATTTTAAAATTAAGAATGAAATCTTTACAAAATGGATATACAGACCCTACAATACAAACAAGCTTTAATATGGAATTTAATCCCAATGGCTTTTAAGAGGATTATCCTCTTAAAAACCTTTTTATAGATTATCTTTGATGTATTGATAATTAGATATTTTTGTCCACTCTCTTACTGTTTTCATATAATCTTCTTGAGATTTGAAAACCTCTTTTAAAATAGGTGATTTTACTGCCATCTCTTCTCTTAGTTGTGAATTTGCTTTTTTAAGTGCAACCATAACATCTTTTGGAAAAGATTTTATTTTGATATCTGGATACTCTTTTTTCATCTGCTTCCAAGCTTTTGCATTTAAATCATAGTTTTTAATATACATATCATATGCAGCCATTTTAAATGCTAAAACTAATACTTTTTGCAATCTTTTTGGAAGTTTATTAAAAGTTCTTGTATTTACAATAAATTGCATCTCAGATGCTGGCTCATGCCATCCTGTGTAGTAATACTTTGCAACTCTATGAAAGCCCATTTTTATATCCATTGATGGCCCTACCCACTCTAAAGCATCTATATTTCCTCTTTCAAGTGAAGTATATAACTCTCCTGGAGCAACATTCGTAACAAGAACACCAACTTTTGCCATAATTTCACCTGCAAAACCTGGAATTCTCATTTTTAAACCTTTTAAATCAGAAAGTGATTTTATCTCTTTTTTAAACCAACCTCCCATTTGAACACCTGTATTTCCCCCTGGAAATGATAGAACTTTATGTCTACTATATGCTTTTTGCATAAGTTCTAATCCACCACCATAATAAAACCAAGCATATTGTTCAGGTGCTGTCATTCCAAAAGGCATAGAAGTAAAAGGTAAAGTATTTATATCTTTGCCTTTCCAATAGTAAGATGCAGAGTGACCAATATCATATTGCCCTGCTTTTACCATATCTAAAATACCAAAAGGAGATTTATGTTTATTTGCACTATCTACTCTTATTTTTAGTTCGCCATTTGACATCTCATCGGCTAGTTTTGCTGCTTCTTTTGCTATATCTATTAAAGGCGAAGAAGTTTTTCCCCAGCTAGTAGCCATTTTTAGTCTATATTCTCTTGCATTTGCAGTTGTACTAATAAATATAATTAAAAGTAAAACTACAAGTTTGATTGATTTTTGCATTTTTCTCCCTCTATTTCAAAATACAATCTTGTAAGTTTTTCTCTTTGTCCCAGCCAACTTTTTTTAACTCAGGTTCATCTAAAAAGTTCTTTGTATATCCTATACACAAATAACCAATTAATTTATACTCATTAGATACATTTAAAACTTTTCTAATCTTTTTAGGTTTGATAATAGATACCCACCCTATTCCAATATTTAAAGCTCTTGCAGTAAGCCACATATTATGAATAGCACAAACAACAGAGTATTCACCACTTCTTTTCATATATGTTTGTCCTAATACTTCTTTATGGCTCTTTTTGTAAAAAACTGCAACATTTACAGAAGATTCTTTAATCCCTTCAAGTTTTAACTTTTTATAAAGAGGTCTATCTTCAAACTTTTTAAAACTTTTTATGTAGCTTTTTTTGAAGTTTTTATAAATCTTATTTTTCTGTTTATCGCTTTTTACAATTTTAAAATGCCAAGGCTGAGAATATCCAACTGAAGGTGCTTTTAGTGCAGATTCTAGAATTATTTTTAATTTTTTATTAGATACTTCTTTATCAATAAAGTTATTACCTCTTATATCTCTACGTGAGCTAATAATTTTATCTAAAGTATCTAACTCTTCTTTTGAAAACTTTAACATATTAAGGTTTTAATTTTGTAAGTTTATTTAGTAAAAAAGCTTCAATTATTTCATCAATACTTTTTTGTGTAGTTGTTTTTATAACAGAGAACTCTTTTTGTTTAAATTCACTAATATAATCACTTTTATCTATAATTATTATATGGTCAATCCAACAGTTTGTCTCTTCTTTTTTTTGAAGAAACTCACAGTTAACAATTTGTCCCTCATCAAGTTCGATATAAGCCCAATATTTTGACTCTTCAATAGAAGTAATAACAGCTTCATATCTACTATTCATATCTACTGGAATAAGTATATTCATGTTTCCCTCGCTTATTTGTTAGCTTTTGGAATAATATCAAATCTTGATTTAAAAAGATATATTGCAATATTTTATAAATATTGTTTTTTGTACCATCTAGAAAATATATATAAAGACCAAAGATGCTGTTTGAATTTTCTTGATTTAGCTAATTCATATATATGTTTAACATATTGCTCATTAAAAAGATTTGTTTGGCTATTTACTTCTAAAATAGTATCTAAAATAGAGTCTTTATACTCGTTGTGAATCCACTCATTAAAAGGTGAATTAAAACCTTTTTTTGTTCTTATTATAATCTCATTAGGAATATATTTTGAAGCAATCTTCTTTAGTAAATATTTATTTGTATCGCCTACTTTTATTTGTGAATCTACACCAAACATATAATCAACTAATCTATAATCTAAAAAAGGTGTTCTAACTTCCAAAGAGTTAGCCATAGAGATTTTATCAACTTTACTTAATAAACTCTGCCCTAACCAAACTTTTAAATCTGTATAACACATCCAATCAACTGGGTCTTTTTTTGTAGCTTCAGTTTTAAAAGTTGGTACTTTTTTGAAAAGCTTTTTCTTTTGAATAGAAGTAAATACTTCTCCAAAGCCATTATATAAAGTCTCTTTTTTTATAATTCTTCTTAAGTATTCGCTCTCTTTTGTATTATTTTGAAGAGCAGAGATAATTGAGTCTAAAAACTCGACTTGATTTGATTGTAATGTTTTTTCAAAATCATAATATTTTAAAAATTTAGCATAATTATCATATCCCAAGAATATTTCATCACTTCCTTCTCCACTAAGAACAGTCTTTATTCCTTGATTTTTAATCTTATTTATTAATAAATATAAAGGAAAAGCAGCACTATCTGCATGGGGCTCTTCTAGTGCATCTAAAACTGTTTCAAAACAATTAATAAACTCTTTTTGTCCTACAACTAAAGGGTGATGATTTGAGTTAATATGCTTTGCGGTAATTAAAGCATAATCTAACTCACTATAATTTTTATAATCTTCATAGCCAACACTAAAAGTATTTATTTTTTTACCTGATATTTTTGTATAAAGTGCAGATATTAATGAACTATCAATTCCTCCACTTAGCAGTGAGGCTACTTCAACATCTGAAGTTAATCTTTGTTCTACACTATTTATTAGAAGCTCTTCAATATCTTTTAGTGCTGTTTGTTCATCTTTTATTTTTTTGTATGTATTTATTTTATAGTATTTTTTTATAGTAAGATTTTTATTTTCAAGGATTAAAAAGCTTGATGCTTCAAGCTTTTTTATATCTTGATAAAAAGTGTTTTCACCTAAACTAACAAAATATTGCATATATTGAGATAATGCAACTTTATTTAATTTTGGAGTAGTTTTTAGTATTTCAAGAATAGATTTAATAGATGAAGAGAATATAAATTTATTATCTTTAAAATAGTAAAAGAATGGTTTTTTACCATATCTATCCCTTGCGCAAAAGAAACTTTGTTCTTTCATATCATAAATACAGAAGCTAAACATACCATTTAGATAGTTTAAAAACTCTTTTCCATACATTTGGTATAGTCTTATCAAAACTTCTGTATCTGATTTTGTTTTGCACTTTAAATTGTGTTGTTTTATAAGCTCTTGATAGTTATATATTTCACCATTAAATACTATTAATATTTCATCAAATATCATAGGTTGATTTGCTTCATTATCCAAATCAATAATAGATAGCCTTGTATGTGCAAAACTATTGTTGTCTATAGTTTTACTTGCTTGAAAATCAGGACCTCTATTCTCTATATATTTAATAGCATCTTTTAAATTATCAACTTCAAAATTAGCACCTAAAATACCACACATTAAAAATCTCCAAGAAAATATTTTATTAGATGTATATAAAAATATAATAGTGCAGAAAATATCACTGTTGATACTAATACACTAGCAGTTACATCATAGGGTTTACAGTTATATAAAGCAGCTAAATTTACATTATTAACTGCAAGTGGAACCATAAACTGCATCATTACAACAGAAGCAACATAGCTATTTAAATCACTATGTAAAACAAAAAATACTCCTACAATTGGAAGTAATATATGTTTTACAAGTGAAATATGTAAAGATAACTTCCAATTCATAGCTTTTATTTTTAGCTCACTTAAATATACACCAAATATTATTAGTTGTATTACAATAGCTGCATATGCACCCATTTGTAAGATTTTTGAGATGTCTTTATGAATAGGAACTTGATAATGATTTATAATTATTGCAAATAGTGCAACCCAAAGACCAGGAAGTTTTAGTATTGATAAAATAGATTTTTTTATTGTAAAAGAGTCTTTTGCAAAGAAATAAACACTAAAAATATAAATAAAAAACATATTTGCAATATTTATTATACTTGTATAAGGAACAGATTGTTCACCAAATAGTGCAATACCAAGTGGAACACCAATATTACCTGTGTTTCCTACTAATGATACTGCTATAAATATAGTTCTATCTTTTGAATCTTTGAAAATCTTTTTTGAAATTATTAAAATAACAATTACAACACTAAATACAGCATAAAGATAAATAAGTGGTGACATGATAAATGCATAATCAATAGGTGCTCTTGTAAGTCCCCAAAATACTAAAATAGGTTGTAAAAAATAGAAAGATAAGATTACATAACTTTTTTCATCGATTCTCTCTTTGAACTTCTTTTTTAAAGTAAGACCAAGAAAAATGAAAAAATAAACAGGAATAACAGAAATTAAAGTTTCGATTTAAATGCCTTTATAAAATATAAATGCAATTCTAACATAAAGTAGGAAAATATAAGAATAAGTGTTTAAAGGTTATGCCGTAATTACGACATAATACCTTTTATCATAAAGAAAATAGATGCAGATAATAAAGCAGCAGCAGGAACAGTAATTACCCATGCAGCAATGATTTTTTTAACAGCATCTCTTTTTACATATTTTACGCGTTTTTTAGCTTTGAAATCTCTTTTTTCAATTCTAACTTGTTCAACTTTCTCTTCAATCACTTTATAAAGTTCAACAATTCTAATATAGTCAGATTTACTTTTTTTCTCTTTATCTTCAAGTTCAATTAGTTCTTCTTCGTATTTTTCTAATACTTTTTTATCTTTTTTGAATTTTTTTCTAATATCACTTAACATTTTTGATTCACTAGAGTCTAAAAACTCTCTTAGGAACCCTACTCCAAAAACTCCACCAACAGCAATATGAGTTGAAGATACAGGAAGACCTAATTGACTAGCAATAATAACAGTAACTGCTGCTGCCATTGCAATAGAGTATGCTCTTACTTGATCAAGTTCTGTTATTTCTGAACCAACAGTTTTAATAAGTTTTGGTCCATATAGTGCAAGACCAATTGCAATACCAACTGCTCCTACAAACATTACCCAAAATGGAATACCAACTTTTGATGCGATTTCAGCATTCATAACAGCATCATTAATAGCTGCAAGTGGTCCAATTGCATTTGCTACATCATTTGCACCATGAGCAAAAGATAAAAGAGCAGCAGCAAAAATTAAAGGAATAGTAAATAGTGAGTTGATACCAATTCTATTGTTTTCTATTTTACTAGAGGCTTTTACAATTAAAGGTTTTACAAGAAAGAAT
The DNA here is from genome assembly GCF_004116725.1 of Arcobacter sp. CECT 8986. Classification (NCBI taxonomy): domain Bacteria; kingdom Pseudomonadati; phylum Campylobacterota; class Epsilonproteobacteria; order Campylobacterales; family Arcobacteraceae; genus Arcobacter; species Arcobacter sp. CECT 8986. The sequence goes on from NZ_PDKG01000009.1 coordinate 27,246, forward strand.
GTAATTACAGCAATAATAAAACCAATTGTTAAAGCAATTGAGAAATCTAATTTTATAAGCTTTTTTACACCTTTTAAAATTAAATATGTTGAGAATGCCCAAGCCATGAAAGCTACTAAATATGGAACAAACTTATTTGCAGCAGTTATCATATCTTTTTGAAACATTATTTTCTTTTTAATAAAAAACAGAAAGGATGCTGCTATTATTCCACCTAAAATTGGTGAGATTATCCATGATGCTGCGATTTTACCCATTGTTCCCCATGAAACAATACTAAATCCAGCAGCAGCTATTCCTGCTCCCATAACTCCACCAACAATTGAGTGAGTTGTTGAAACTGGAGCTCCAACAGAAGTAGCAAAGTTTAACCATAGTGCAGCTGATAAAAGTGCAGCTGTCATTGCCCAAATGAAAATATCAGGATTTGATATTAAAGCTGGGTCAATAATTCCTTTTTTTATTGTTTTTACAACATCTCCACCTGCTATTAAAGCTCCAAGTGCTTCAAATGTTGCTGCTATTACAATAGCCCAAAACATTGTCATTGCTTTTGAACCAACCGCTGGTCCAACATTATTTGCAACATCATTTGCTCCAATATTCATAGCCATATAAGCACCAAAAACAGCACCAATAACTAAAAATGAATTATTTGGAACATTACCATGTGAAGTGTAACTCCATAAGAATACAACTACAATAAATAGTAGCCCTAATGAAAGTTTAGCAAAGCCGGGAAGTGTTTTTTCTGCAGCTTTGTCCATTTTATTGATTGTTTCAAAATCCAATGTAACCCTTTGTGTAACCATTTCGTAATCTAATATACTTACTATTGTAATGGATAATTCATTACAAAAACTTTAATTAAGCTTAATCTTTATATAACTAAAGGAGTTATATTATTTAATTTCTCTATATAATATTCTTAATTTTTTTATAAATTTAATCTATTTTTGTAAATTAAAAAATGTTTTAATTTCTTTTATTTAATTCATATTTAAGAGTTTATATATATAATAGTAATAAAATATAGATAAAAGGAGTAAGAATGTTAACAATAAGAATCTTAACATCATCAGATATTCCAAAAATCAATAAAATCAAAAAAGAGTTTGATATCTTTAGAGTTGTAGATACAAATCAAGGTAAGCTTGAGATGGTTGAACTTTTTAATAAAGATGGAGTTTTTCGAGGTTTTGGAAAGGATACTAAGGCTGCTTTTAAAAAAGCAAAAAGAGTTTTAACAAACTTTTATAGGAATAAATAAGTGAAAATTCACTTATTTATTTAGAAATTAGTGTTTTCTTCTATTTGAAGAAGATGATGATTGACCTGATCTATTTCTAGAACCTCCACCACCATTTCTATTTCTTCCACCGTTTCTATTTCCGCCACCATTTCGGCTTCCACCTCTTGGTCTTCTTCTATTTCCACCTCTGTCATTTCCACCAGTTCTTGCAATATTAGCGATTAATCTTTCAATATCTTTTTTAGATTTACCAATATTGTTATTACCTTTAACAAATGTTGAGTTTGTAAGCATAGAAGCAAGTTTAAATGCAATTGTTGAGATATCATACTCTTCTTTTAAAGACTCTACAACTTCTAAAGCTGAATCATAAACTTTTTGCTCTTTAATTTTTTCAATTAAACTATGAGTTTTTTTATCTTTAACAGATTTGATATCTGGAACTGTTTTTGCTTCAAGTTTTCCACCAGTAGTTTTTTCGATTTTTTGAATCATTTTAAACTCATGAGGAGAAACTATTGATATAGCAGCACCTTCTTTACCTGCTCTACCAGTTCTTCCAATTCTATGTACATAGCTTTCAGAATCAAATGGCATATGGTAATTAAATACATGTGTAACATCATTTACATCAAGACCACGTGCAGCAACATCTGTTGCAATAAGAATCTCTAATTTACCTTTTTTAAATGCTGTAATAACTTCTTCTCTTTGTCTTTGCTCCATATCACCATGAAGTCCTTTTGCACTGTATCCAAGAGATACTAGGAATGTAGATAATCTATCCACTTCCTTTTTTGTGCGACAAAAAATTATCGATTTTTCAGGGTTTTTAAAATCATATAATCTAACTAATGCAGCATCTCTTTCATACTCATCAACTACATAATAAGATTGTTTGATTTTTGAGTTTGTAACTTCACTTTTTGTAATTGTAACAAACTCAGGTTCTTTTAGAATTGTTTTTGCTAATTGTCTAATTGCATTTGGCATTGTTGCTGAAAATAGAAGTGTTTGTCTATCTTCTGGCATAAATGTAAAGATTTCTTTAATATCATCTAAAAATCCCATATCTAGCATTTCATCTGCTTCATCTAAGATTACATAGCTTGGATTAATAGTAATTTTTTTATCTCTTAAAAGATCTAAAAATCTTCCTGGAGTTGCTATTAATACAGATGCATTTGAGATATGTTTTAATTGTCTACTATAAGATTGTCCACCATATACTGTTGCTGTGTTTATACCTAAGTTTTTACCAAATTTAAATATTTCATCAGAAACTTGCATAGCAAGTTCTCTTGTAGGAACAATAACTACTGCTTCCACTTCTTTATTGCATTTCATCATATTTAATACTGGTAATCCAAACGCTGCTGTTTTCCCTGTTCCTGTGTGAGCTTGCCCCACAATGTCTTTACCACTTAAAATTATAGGAATTGCATCTTGCTGTATAGGGCTTGGTTCTGTAAACCCAGCATCGTCGATTGATTTTTGTAAATTTTTTTTGAAATTGAACTCTTGAAAAGTCACTTTTTACCTTCGTATATTTGAATTTAAAATACACTGTTATATAACTTTTTGTTCTATTTAAAAACTATGATAAATAATTGGAAGTCAATAATTTAAAATCTTTGATTCGTAGCTGTTACGATTAACAGTAAATAGTATATAATTGTGTATAATAATTAGCGCGAGTATATCTAAATTAATATAAATTTAAGCTTTATAGACTAGAGTAATTTTCTAGTCTATAAATTAAAGGTCTTAACCTTTGTAGTTTTCTAAATATTTTGTGTCGTAGTTATTGTTTTTGAAGTCTTCATTATTCATCATTTTCATGTGGAATGGAATTGTAGTTTTAATTCCTTCAACTTCAAACTCATTTAACGCTCTTTTCATAATATTGATAGCTTTATCTCTATCTCTTCCCCAAACGATTAGTTTCCCAATCATTGAATCATAATATGGAGGAACAACATAGTTTGTATAAACGTGAGAGTCAACTCTTACATTTCTACCACCTGGTACCATCCATTGTTTTACTTTTCCTGGGCAAGGTAAGAATGAAACTGGATCTTCAGCTGTAATTCTACACTCAATAGCATGACCTTTAAAAGTAATACTTTCTTGAGGAGGAACTTCTTCACCCTCTGCTACTTTAATCATAAGTTCAATAATATCAATACCAGATACCATTTCAGAAACTGGGTGCTCAACTTGAAGTCTTGTATTCATTTCCATGAAATAGAAGTTTTGTTGGTCATCTGCTAAAAATTCAAATGTACCAGCACCTTCATAGTTTAAGTATTTAGTAGCTTTAACTGCAACTTCATGAAGATTTTTTCTTGTCTCTTCACTTAATAAGATTGCAGGAGACTCTTCAAGTACTTTTTGATGTCTTCTTTGTAAAGAACAATCTCTTTCACCTATATGAATAGCATTACCATGTGAATCACCAACCACTTGAACTTCAATGTGTCTTGGGTTATTGATAAATCTCTCAAGGTACATAGTTCCATCACCAAATGCCGCAAGAGCTTCAGATGAAGCTGCCATAAATAAATGGTCGAATTCTGATTCTTCATTGATAAGTCTCATACCTCTACCACCACCACCAGCAGCAGCTTTAGCCATGATAGGATAACCAATTTCTCTAGCTATTTTTCTACCCTCTTCTACTGAATGAATAGAACCTTCACTACCTGGAACAACAGGAACACCTGCTCTTACCATTTCATCTTTTGCTTTAGATTTATCAGCCATTTTTTCCATTACTTCAACAGAAGGACCAATAAATTTAATATTATGTAATCTACAAATTTCTACAAAATCTTGATTTTCAGATAAAAATCCATAACCTGGAAAAATTGCATCACAGCCAGTCATTTCTGCTGCTGTTATAATTGCTGGTATATTTAAGTATGAATCAACTGATTTTGCTCCACCAATACATACAGCTTCATCTGCATGTTTTAAATATGATGCTTCTTTATCACCTGCACTATAAATTGCAACTGATTTTTTCCCCATCTCTCTTATTGTTCTAATAGCTCTTTGAACAATTTCACCTCTGTTAGCTATTAAAATTTTCTTAATTTCAGCCATATTTAGCTCTTTCTTATAATTTTTCTATAGCAAATAGTGGCATATCGTATTCAACAGGGTCTGCATCATTTACTAATACTTCTAAAATTCTGCAATCACATTCTGCTTCAACTTCATTCATAATTTTCATAGCTTCTAAGATACATAAAGTTTGACCTTTTTTAACTGTATCTCCAGCTTTTACGAATGCTGGTGTGTTAGGTGATGGTGCAGTATAAAATGTTCCTACCATTGGTGAGTTAATAGTGTCAGAACAAGTTTGATTTCCTTTTTCTGTTGTGCATGAAGTTTCTGTTGGAGCACTAATAGATGGAATTGCAGCTGGTGCAGCTTGTACTGCTTGTGCAACAGGAGCCATCTCTACTGTTCCGTCAAAACCTTTCCCCATAGAAATCTCAAAATCGCCCTCTTTAATTTTTAATTTGTTAAGTTCGCTTTTGTCAAATACTTTAATAAGTTCTTTAATTTCTTTAAAATCCATATGACGTACCTTTTTTATAAAATTTCGCTATAATATAGCAAAAAAATGATTATAAGCTAATTTAAAATGGAGAATATGTGTTAAATGATAGAAATTTTGTAAATATTGCACATGAAATTGCAAGTGCTTCAAAGTGCGTATCAAAGCAAGTGGGAGCAGTTATAGTAAAAGATGGAAGAATTTTATCAACAGGATACAATGGAACACCTTCTGGATATGTAAATTGTAGTGAACATTGGCATGATGAGTATACAAAAGAGCATCACGAGTGGTCAAAAACTTATGAAATACATGCAGAAATGAATGCAATAATTTGGGCAGCAAGAAAAGGTATAAGTATAGAAGATGCCACTATTTATGTAACTTTAGAACCATGTTCTGAGTGTTCAAAGAATTTAATTGCAAGTGGAATTAAAAGAATAGTATATGATAGACCCTATGAACATACAAATTCTGAAGTTGTAGAGAAGTTTATTAAAGAAAATGGAGTAATAATAGAGCAAATTAAATAATGGAAATAGACAATCACATATTTTATAAAGAGGCCTTAAAAGAGTATGGAGTTACTGCAAGAGGAGTTCATTGGAACTCTCAATTCTCACAATATATAAGATTTGAAGTAATAACTAAATTTATCAATAATATAAAAGAAGTATCAATTGCAGATGCAGGATGTGGTTTTGCAGAGTATCTAAACTTTTTAGATAACAAAAATCTGTTACCAAAAGAGTATTTAGGAATTGATAGAGAAGATTATATGCTTTCAATAAGTAAAGATAGATTTCCAAATTATGAATTTTTACAAATGAATATAGTGGAAGATGAACCTTTACCTACAAAAGATTATTATATATGTAGTGGTGCAATGAATCTATTATATGAAGAAGATGTTTATCTTTTTATCTCAAAATGTTTTTTAAGTAGTAAAAAAGCATTTATCTTTAATTATCTAAAAAATGAAACATTTGTAAATGTTCCTAAAGAAAATATTATAAACTTTTGTAACAAAATATCAAGAAATATTCAAATTGATGAGAAGTATTTAAACAATGATTTTACAATTTGCCTAAATAAATAAAATATCATAAGATTTTCATATAGGTTGTGTAAAATAATTACATAATTAAAGGAGTTTATATGAAAATTGGGTTATTTATACCTTGCTTTATGAATGAACTATATCCAGATGTATGTGTTGCTACATATAAATTACTAAAAAATCTAAATATAGATATTGATTATCCTATGAGTCAAACTTGCTGTGGTCAGCCAATGGCAAATTCAGGGTGTTCAAAAGATATAGAGACTTTAGCAAAGCAATTTGTCGAAACATTTAAAGATTATGATTATATTGTTGCTCCAAGTGGTTCTTGTGTTGCAATGGTAAAAGATCATTATGGTGTATTTTTTAAAGATGATGCTGATTATAATAAAGTTAAAACATCTATTTATGAAGTGTGTGAATTTTTACATGATGTTATCAAAATTGATAAATTTGATGTAAGCTTTCCGCACAAAGTAGGGTTACATAACTCTTGTCATGGACATAGAATGTTAAAACTTGCAACTCCTAGTGAACTTAATATTCCTTACGATTCAAAACTAAAAAATTTATTATCATTAGTTAAAGATATTGAACTTGTAACTTTACAAAGAGAAGATGAGTGCTGTGGTTTTGGTGGTACATTTAGTGTTACTGAAGAGGATATCTCTATTGCTATGGGAAAAGATAGAATAAAAGACCATCTTGATTCTCATGCTCAAATTATCACAGGTGCAGATATGTCATGTCTAATGCATATGGATGGAATCATTAATAGAAATAATGAAAATATCAAAGTTATGCATATAGTAGAAATATTAGCAGGAGTTGAAAAATGAGTAGTAAACATCCTTTAAATGCAAAAGCATTTGTAGCCAATGATGAAAGAATGCACTGGCATGATAAAGCTTTATGGTTTGTAAGAGAAAAAAGAGATATTACTTCAAAAACTATTCCAGAATGGGAACAGTTAAGAGAGTATGCAAATAGCATAAAAACTCATACAATGGCAAACTTAGATAAATATTTAGTTGAGTTTGAAAAAAATGCACAAGCAAGAGGTATTGAAGTACACTGGGCAAAAGATGCAAAAGAGCACAATGAAATTGTTTATAATATCTTAAAAGAAAACAATGCAAAAAAAATAGTAAAATCAAAATCAATGCTAACAGAAGAGTGCCACTTAAATCCTTATTTAATAGAAAAAGGAATTGAAGTAGTTGATACAGATTTAGGTGAAAGAATTGTTCAATTAAGAAATGAGCCACCTTCTCATGTGGTTTTACCTGCAATACACTTAAAAAAACAAGATGTTTCAGATACATTTCATGAGCATTTAGGAACTCAAGAAGGTAATTATGACCCAACATATTTAACAAGAGCAGCAAGAGCAAGTTTAAGAGAGAATTTTTTAAACGCAGATGCGGGAATAACTGGAGTTAATTTTGCAATTGCAAATACTGGTGGATTTGTTGTTTGTACAAATGAAGGTAATGCAGATATGGGAGCAAATACTCCTAAACTTCATATTGCTTGTATGGGAATAGAAAAAATCATTCCAAGATTAGAAGATTTAAGTGTATTTACAAGATTACTTGCAAGAAGTGCAACAGGTCAAGCAGTTACTGCTTATACATCACACTTTCATGGTCCAGTTGTTGGTGGAAAAATGCACATTGTTATTGTAGATAATTTAAGATCACCATTTTTAAAATCAGAAAAATATCAAAAAGCTCTTAATTGTATTAGATGTGGTGCTTGTATGAATACATGTCCAATATTTAGAAGAAGTGGAGGGCACTCTTATGAGTATGTAATTCCTGGACCAATTGGTTCTTCGTTAGCTACATTTAGAGACCCTAAAAAACATAAAACTTTATCATTTGCTTGTACTTTATGTGGTTCATGTTCAAATGTATGTCCAGTAAAGATTGATTTAGATGCACAACTTTATAATCATAGACAAGATTTAACACAACAAGGAATTATTGATTCTAAGAAAAAGTTTATGCTTAAATCCGCATCTTGGCTTATGTCTCATCCAACACTATTTGATTTAGCAGGAAAAGTAGCAAGAAAAGTAGTTCCATTACTTCCAAAATCAATGCTTTATACAAAATCAAATGTATGGGGTAAAAATAGAGATTTACCACAAATGCCAAAAAATAGTTTTAAAGAGCTTTATAAAAAAGGGATTGAAGATGACAAGTAAAGAACAGATATTAGCCTCTATTAGAGAAAATAGGGTAGTTGTAGATACTAAACTTCCATCTTATGATAATTTTGGAATGAAATTTGATGATAAGTTTGAACACTTTAAAAAGATGTTAGAAAGTGTTGGTGGTCATGCTTTATGTATAAAAAAAGAGCAATTAGATGAAACAATTACAAGCCTTTATCCTGAAGTTAAAATTATTACTTCAAATGTGGAAGGTTTTACAAAAGCTACATTCGATGCAAATGCACAAGAGGATGTACATAATTTAAAAGATGTAGAGTTATGTGTAGTTGAAGGAAATTTTGCAGTTGCTGAAAATGGTGCAGTATGGGTAAAAAATAGTAATAATAAACATAGAGGATTATACTTTATCTCTGAAAATATTGTTATAGTTGTAAAAAAAGATGAAATTGTAAATAATATGCATGAAGCTTATGAAAGAGTAAGTTTCAATAATGAAGATGCATATGGTGTATTTATAAGTGGCCCTTCAAAAACAGCAGATATTGAACAATCATTAGTAATTGGTGCTCATGGTCCAAAATCTGGTTATGTGATTTTTGTAGATTAGTGATATAATAGGTTTATTAAAGGATGAGTTTGAAAAGAGTTTTGATATTAATAAGCCTATTATTTTTTAGTGTTTGTTATGCACAAACATCAACAAAAGAGATTCTTTTACTTCACTCTTACCATAAAGGTTATAAGTGGACTGATGATATTTCATCTGCAATAGAAAAAGAGTTTGCACCTTATAGTAATATAAATCTAACTACTGTTTATATGGATACAAAAAGAGTATCAAACAAAATCTACTATCAAAAACTTTATGAGCTTTATAAAGAAGAGTTTAAAACTAGAAAATTTGATGTTATTATAGCAAGTGATAACTCAGCTTTAGAGTTTTTAGTAGAGTATCAAAAAAGACTATTCCCTAATATTCCCATACTATTTTGTGGGATAAACTACTTTGATGAATCTATTTTAGAAAAAAATGGTATGAAAAAGTATGTTAGTGGAGTATTAGAACAAGTTGATTTAGAAAAGAACTTTGAACTAATTTCTAAAATACATCCAGATTTGAAAAAGTTAATAATAATAAACGATAAGTCAACAACTGGACTTATTATGAAAGAGGACTTAGAAAAGCTATTCCCAAAATATAGAAAAAAATTTCAAATTGAATATATAGATGATATGCAAATGAATGAACTTCAAAAAGTTGTATCAAAAACAGATGATAAAACTGCTTTATTATTTGTACTTTTATTTAAAGATAGAACAGGGAAGTTTTTTACTTATAAACAGAGTTTAGAACAGATAAAAAAATTGGCACATGTTCCTATTTATGGACTTTGGGATTTTTATTTGAATTATGGAATGATTGGTGGGTTATTAACTTCAGCTCAAGCTCAAGGTGAAGCTGTATCTAAAATGGCAATGAAAGTTTTAGATGGTACTGATATTTCTCAAATACCAATTTTAAGAAAATCACCAAATAGATATATTTTTGATTATAATGAGTTAAAAAAGTTTGATATTAATATTGAAAAGCATTTAAAACATTATCAAATAATAAATAGACCTTTTTCTTTTTATAAAAAGTATAAAATATTAGTTAATATAACAATTATTACAATGGTTATTTTCATTATATTAATAATACTAATGAAAGCTAATATAAATAGAAGAAAAAAACTACAAAGAGCACTTTCAAATAGATTAGAGTTTGATAAAGTGTTACTTGATACTATTCCAAATGCAATATATTATAAAAATGTAGATGGTAAATTTATAGGTTGTAACTTAGCTTTTGCATCACTTATGGGATTAACAAAACAAAATATTGTAGGAAAAACAGCATTTGAACTTTTCCCTGAAGATATTGCTATAAAAAATACACAAATTGATGAGAAAATTTTAGAGACTTTACAAACAGATACTTCAGAAATGGCACTACATTTTAGTAATAAAGAGATTAAATATTTTATTTTGAACAAAGCAGTTTATAAAAATATTGATGGAAGAATTGGTGGTATTGTTTGTATTATGGATGATATTACTGAAAGAGTACAACAAAAACAGTTTTTAATCCAACAAAGTAAATTAGCTGAAATGGGTGATATGGTTGCAGCAATTGCTCATCAATGGAATGAACCTTTAGTTGAATTATCTGCACAAGTTCAAGATATTCAAACTTCTTATTTATTAAATGAATTAAAAGATTGCCAAGTTGAAGAGTTTGTAAAAGATTCAATGGTACAAATTCAATATATGTCAAGAACACTAAATGATTTTAGAAACTTTTTAAAACCATCAACTAAAAAGGTTATATTTCCTATAAAAAAAGCACTTGATGAGATAAATGAGATAATAGGTAAACAAGTATTTTATTCAAATATTGATATGCATTTTAATTATATTCATGGAGAAGATTTGGTTATTTATGGATATGAAAATGAGTTTAAACAAGTTTTACTAAATCTAATTAACAATGCAAAAAATAAGATTATAGAAAATCAAAGTGATAAAAGAGGAAATATTATAATAAATATTTCAAAAGAGCAGGAATATAATATTATAGAGATAATTGATGATGGAGGAGAAATAGATGAAAAAATAGTTTCATCTATCTTTGAGCCTTATTTTACAACAAAATCAGATGGAACTGGAATAGGGCTTTATATGGCTAAAGTAATAGTCGAAGATAAAATGCACGGATTTATAAAAGTAAAAAACTTTGAGGGGAATGTTGTTTTTACTATAAAAGTGCCTTATAAAAAGGATTAGTATGATGAAGATATTACTTTTAGAAGATAATAAAAAGCTAAATGTAACAATAAAAAAAAGATTGATGCTAAAAGGGTATAAAGTTGATTCTTTTATTGATGGAAGTGAAGCTTATAATAATTTAACAGAAGGTTATAGCTGTTTTATTTTAGATATAAATGTTCCAAATATAGATGGAATAAAAATATTAAAAAAAATTAGAGAGTTTTATGATGAGGTTCCAATTATTATAATTAGTGCTTCAATAGAACTTGAAGTAATCAAACAATCCTATGAATTTGGTTGTAATGATTATTTGAAGAAACCTTTTTTTATTGATGAACTTGAAATAAAAGTACAAAGATTATGCAAAATCAGAAATGATTTAATATATTTTGATGAAAATTGTTATTTTGATTATAAAAGTTCAGTTGTATTTTTAGGAGTTGAAGAGTTAAGACTTACAAAAAAAGAGAGATTATTAATGAATCTTTTTTTAACAAAAAGAAATCAAGTTTTAACATATGATGCAATTCAAAACTATGTTTGGGAAGGAAGCTTCGCTTCTTTAGAATCTATAAGAAGTCTAATAAGAAGGCTAAGAAAGGTAGTTTCTAATAGATATATTGAAACTGTTGTTGACACAGGTTATATCTTTAAAACTACATAAAATTTACATAATAAAGGAAAAATATCATATCATTATCATGTCAAATAGTTAAAATTTGAAACAATACATAAAAAGGAGAATGTTATGATGTTTAAAAAGACAACGAAATTGTTGGTTGCTACGGCTTTAGTTGCGGGACTAAGTACAGCAACATTTGCAAAAGATAGAGTGTATAAGTGGAAATTGGCAACTACTTGGGGTTCAACTCTATCACCTTTTATTGATGCACCAAAAAATATGGCAAAACTTGTAGAGGAGATGTCTGATGGGAGACTTCAAATCAGAGTTGATGCTGCAAATAAACATAAAGCACCATTAGGTATTTTAGATATGGTAAAAGCAGGGCAATATGAGATGGGTCACTCTGCTTCTTATTATTGGAAAGGTAAAGATATAAATCTTCTACCATTTACAACAATGCCTTTTGGTATGACTGCTCCTGAGCAATATGCATGGTTCTATTATGGTGGTGGAATGGAATTAATGCAAAAAGCATATAAAAAACATAAAGTATTATCTTTCCCAGGTGGTAACTCTGGTAACCAAATGGGTGGTTGGTTTAGAAAAGAGATTAATTCTGTTGAAGATTTAAAGGGATTAAAAATGAGAATTCCTGGATTTGCTGGAGAAGTTCTAGCAAAATTAGGAGTTACAGTAACAAATATTGCTCCAGGTGAATTATATACTTCACTTGAAAGAGGAACTATTGACGCATTAGAGTGGGTAAGTCCATCAATGGATGTTAAAATGGGATTCCATAAAATTGCTCCATACTATTATACAGGATGGCATGAACCAGCAACAGAGTTACAATTTTTAGTAAACCAAAGAAAATTTGATAGATTACCAAAAGATTTACAAAAAATCTTAGTTACAGCAATGAGAGTATCTGCTTATGATATGTATGTAGAGAACTATCATATGAACTCAGAAGCTTGGGCGAATATTGAAAAAGATTTTCCAAATGTTAAAATCAAAACATTCCCTAAAAGTGTAATTAATGCTATGAAAAAAGCAAATGATGAGTTATTAGTAGAAAAAGCAAATCAAAGCCCACTATTAAAAGAGGTATTAAAATCTCAAGCTGAATACTTGAAAAAAGTAAGAGAGTGGACAAAAATGGCAGATTATAAATATTTAGAAGATAATTTATAAGATGTTTTATAAATAGCAGACCTTTTGGTCTGTTATATAAATTGGGAGTCTAGTGGATATTAAGTATTTATTAGACTCTTAAGAGGAAGAAAAACAAAAGGAAATATAAATGCTATTAAAACTAGAGAGAGGTTTTGATAAACTAGCAGATTTCATAGGTGGTATAACAGGTATAGTTTTAGTACTTATGATATTAAATGTATTTTATGATGTAATCATGAGATATCTTTTTAATAGTGGAAATATTGCATGGCAAGAGATGGAGTGGCATCTGTTCTCTGTTGTAATATTATTAGGAGTATCTTACACATTAAAAGAAGATGGCCATGTAAGAGTTGATTTGATATATGATAGATTATCTGATAAGAAAAAAGCGATAATAAATATGATTGGTGTTATCACATTTATTTATCCAATATCTTTATTAATTGTATATGGTTCTTATGATTTTGTTCATGAAGCATATGCATTTAACGAAGTTTCTGGTGATCCAGGTGGATTAACACATAGATGGATTATTAAAGCTATGATTCCTTTATCATTTGTCCTTTTAATGATTACTTCAATTGGGTTTTTTATAAAAAATCTAAATACTTATTTAGGTTTACATAATTATGAAGACCACTCAATTTCTCATCAAGCACATGAGTACAAAGAGAAAATTGAAGAAAAAGTAAAAGGAGATAACTAATGATTGGTATTATAATGTTTTTTACAGCATTATTTATGCTGTTGATAGGATTTCCAGTTGCTTTTACTTTTGGTGCGGTTTCTGTCGTTTTTGGAATAATTGCAGGAATTGTAGAGATATATAGATATGCAGACCCAGATATGAGTTTAACTTCTATTTTAGTAGATGGTTTTTCTGAGGGTATGTTTATGTTTGATTTTATGCCTCATAGAATTTGGTCTATTATGAACAATACAATTTTGATGGCAGTTCCTATGTTCATATTTATGGGAATTATCTTACAAAAAACAGGTCTTGCTGAAAGATTACTTGAATCTATGGGATTTTTATTTGGAGAAATAAGAGGTGGAGTTGCAATATCAACTGTGTTAGTTGGAACACTTTTAGCTGCATCAACAGGAGTGGTTGGCGCATCAGTTGTTGCAATGGGTGTTATTTCATTACCTGTAATGCTTAAGTACAAATACAACACAGAACTTGCAACAGGAACAATTTGTGCTTCTGGAACATTAGGACAAATAATTCCTCCTTCAATTGTTTTAATTATTTTAGGAGATGTTTTTCAAGTTCCAGTTGGTGATTTATTTAAAGCAGCTGTATGGCCAGGATTAATGTTAGTTGGTGCATATATTTTATTTATATTAGTTGTATCTTTTGTAAAAAAAGATATGGCTCCAGCAATACCTGCTGACCCATCAAGAGGTTCAAAGTCAAAACAAGTAGTTAAAGCATTGATTGATATTATTCCATCTTTAACACTAATTATTTTAGTATTAGGTTCAATTTTTGCAGGTGTTGCAACACCTACTGAATCAGCTGCTGTTGGATGTTTAGGTGCACTATTATTAAGTATCATGTATAAAACTTTTTCAAACTCAACTGTTAAAGAAGCAGCTTTAGAGTCTGTAAAAATTACATCAATGGTATTTGCTATATTAATTGGAGCAACGGCGTTTTCAATGGTATTTACTTATACAGGTGGAGATCAATTAGTTGAACACTTTATGATGAATTTACCAGGTGATGAGAAGTTAGGATTTATTCTATTTACAATGTTGGCAATATTTGTACTTGGATTTTTTATTGATTTTGTTGAAATTTCATACATTATCGTTCCAATTCTAGTTCCAATTGCAACAAATTTAGATATTAATCCAGTTTGGTTTGCTATACTAATAGCTATGAATTTACAAACTTCGTTCCTAACTCCACCTTTTGGTTTCTCACTATTTTATTTAAAAGGTGTAGTTCCAGCAACTGTTAGAACGATACAAATATATAAAGGTGTATTGCCATTTATTGCAATTCAAATTGCTATTTTGGCACTACTTGCTTTGTATCCAGAACTTTTTGGAATACAATCAAGCCTATAAAAGAAGAGATTCTCTTCTTTTATAATAGGAAATATTTATGAATAAAAGAACAAATTTAAAACTTATTGAAAATTTAATCTTATTACAATGTGATAAGATGTTCTCTTTTATTGATGACCCTCAACAAAGAATTTATACTGTACCAAGACTTGAATAGAACATTATCCTAAATTAAAAAAAACTATATATAACAATTTTTATAAGGATAAACGATGTTACCGCATAAATATCAAGAATTTTATAATGATATAATTAAAAAAATACCAGAAAAAATCATATTTACTGATGATTTACATACATTAGCATACGGAACAGATGCCTCTTTTTATAGATTAATTCCAAAGATGGTAATTAGAGCAGAAAATGCTCAACAAGTTAAAGATATTCTTCAATTAGCTTACTCAATGGAAATTAGTGTTACTTTTAGAGCAGCTGGAACTTCACTTTCAGGACAAGCAATAAGTGATTCTATTTTAGTGGTTACTTCAAGAAACTGGACTGATTTTAAAGTTTCTGAAGATAAAAGTTATGTTTCATTAGCTCCTGCTTTAACTGGTGCTCAAGCAAATAATATTTTATCTCCATATGGCAAAAAAATAGGTCCAGACCCAGCAAGTATTAATGCAGCTATGATTGGTGGAATTGCAGCAAATAATGCTTCAGGAATGTGTTGTGGAGTTGCTCAAAACTCATATAAAACATTAAAATCTATGAAACTTATTTTTAGTGATGGAACTGAACTTGATACAGCAGATGAAAAGAGTAAAGAGAGTTTTAAAAACACACATAAAGAGTTTTTACAAAATCTTAAATCTTATGCAAAAAGTATAAAAGATGATGAAAAAGTAAGTAAAAAAATAAAAGAAAAATTCAAAATGAAAAATACGACAGGTTATAGTCTTAATGCACTTGTTGATTTTGAAGATGAATTTGAGATACTTCAACACTTAATTATAGGTAGTGAAGGTACTTTAGCTTTTATAAAAGAAGTAACTTATTATACAGTTGAAGATTATAAAGATAAAGCTAGTGCTTTAGTATACTTCAAAGATGTAAATGAAGCATGTAATGCAGTTACAAAACTAAAATTAGCAAAACAACATGGTGATATTGTTGTAGATGCGGTTGAACTTATGGATAGAGCAGGGTTAGCAAGTATTGAAGATGACCCAAGTATGCCAGAATACTTAAAAGATTTTGATAAAGATGTAACTGCATTATTAATTGAAACTAGAGCAAAAAATCCACAAGATTTAGATGTTCAAATTAAACAAATTGAAGAGTCTTTAGAAGAGTTCTCTTTAGTAAGAGATTTATACTTTACAAAAGATGTGAAAGAGTATACACAATACTGGAAAATTAGAAAAGGATTATTTCCAGCAGTTGGAGCAGTAAGAAATATAGGTACTAGTGTAATTATTGAAGATATCGCTTTCCCTATTGAACATATGGCAGAAGCAACACTTAAACTTCAAGAACTATTTCAAAAACATAACTATACAGAAGCTTTGATTTTTGGACATGCACTAGAAGGTAACCTTCACTTTGTATTTACTCAAGATTTCTCTACACAAGAAGAGATAAAAAGATATGATGAGTTTATGTATGATGTAACACAATTAGTTGCAGTAAATTATCAAGGTAGTTTAAAAGCAGAGCATGGAACTGGTAGAAATATGGCTGCTTTTGTTGAGTTAGAGTGGGGTGAAACTGCTTATAATATGATGAAAAATATCAAAAAACTTTTTGACCCTAATGGTATTTTAAATCCAGGCGTAATTATCAATGAAGATAAAGAGTCTCATATTAAAAACTTAAAACCACTTCCTGCTACAAATGATTTA
Organism: Arcobacter sp. CECT 8986; assembly: GCF_004116725.1. Classification (NCBI taxonomy): domain Bacteria; kingdom Pseudomonadati; phylum Campylobacterota; class Epsilonproteobacteria; order Campylobacterales; family Arcobacteraceae; genus Arcobacter; species Arcobacter sp. CECT 8986. Next base: position 43,849 of record NZ_PDKG01000009.1, read on the forward strand.
GTTGATAAATGTATTGAGTGTGGTTTTTGTGAGCCTGTTTGTCCATCAAATGTATTAACTTTAACTCCAAGACAAAGAATTGTTATAAATAGAGAGATATCAAGACTAAATGAAGTAAATGAGACAAAAAAAGCTCAAGATTTAAAAGATTTATATCAATATGATGGAATGGAAACATGTGCAACATGTAGTTTATGTTCAACTGCCTGTCCTGTTGGAATAGATACAGGAAGTTTGACAAAATATTTAAGACATGAGCAAGTTACACCAACACAAGATAAAGTAGCAAATTTAATTACAAATAATTTCTCAGGAACACTAAGTTCAATGAGATTTGGACTAAAAGCTGCAAACTTAACACACTCAATTTTAGGTACATCAATGATGAAAAGCCTAACATCAGGTCTTAGAAAAGTATCTAATAATAAAATTCCAAGATGGAGTGAAAACTTACCTAAAGGTATAAGTGTAAATACAAGAATTGAGCAAAAAGCTAGTAATTTAAAAGTTGTTTATTTCCCTTCATGTTTAAATAGAACTATGGGATTAAGTAGTGCAAGTAAAGAGGAAAAAGAGTTATTTGATGTAACTGTTGAACTTTTAAATAAAGCAGGATATGAAATAATCTTCCCTAAAAAAATCGAGAGTTTATGTTGTGGTATGCCTTTTTCTTCAAAAGGATTTACATCTCAAGCAAATACTAAATCAAAACAGTTAGAAGAAGCTTTACTTGAAGCTAGTAATAATGCAGAGTTTCCAGTGCTTTGTGATACAAGTCCATGTGTTAAAAAAATGGTAGAAAGCTTCAAAAGTGAACTTAAAGTTTATGAACCAATTGAGTTTGCATTGGAGTATTTAGTTGATAAATTAGAGATTGAAAAAATAGATGAACCAATTGCAATTCACTCAACTTGTTCAACAAGAAAAATGGGATTACATGAAAAATTTGTAGAGTTAGGAAATATCTGTTCTACAAAAGTAATAGTTCCAGCAGATATTACTTGTTGTGGTTTTGCAGGAGATAGAGGATTTAATTATCCAGAATTAAATCAAAGTGCATTAAGAAACTTACCAAATAGTATAAAAGAAGCAAAATATGCTTTCTCTACTTCTAAAACTTGTGAAATAGGGCTTAGTGAGTATTCAGGAAAAGATTATAACTCGATTTTCTATTTATTAAATAGATGTAGTAGTGCAAAATAAGAAGTAGAATTTTCTACTTCTTTGAAAATAATTTAAAACCATTTTTTATAAAAACTGATATTTACTATTTTTTTGGTAAAATATCACTTTTATGAAAAAGGGATTAGATTATGAAAAAGCTATTAGGAATACTTTTACTATCAACAACTATGAGTTTTGCAAACTTAGTTGACGCAGTTGCTTTAGTTGTAAACGATGAACCAATAACTCTTTATGATATAGATAAGAGAATGGTTGAAACAAATTTAACTAAGAAACAAGCAGTAGGTTCATTAATTGATGAAATCTTATATAAACAGTTAATCAAAGAAAAAAATATAACTGTTGATTCATTAGATATTAATAATTATATGGAAAAAATCGCAGCTTCTAATGGTATGGATTTATATACTTTTAAATCTGTAGTAAGACAAAAATACCCAAATTATAAAGCTTACGAAGATCAAATCAAAAAAAGAATCGAAAGAGAAAAGTTAATAGGTAAACTTGTAAGAGGAAACCTAAAAATTGCAACAGAAGATGATTTAAAAATCTATTATGAAAATAATAAAAATCAATTTTCAATGGCAAAAGAGATTGAAGTAGTTCAATATGTTTCAAAAAATAAAGAGGCATTAATCTCTACAATGAAAAACCCAATAGCTACAAGTAGTGAAATAACACAATCAAAAATTACATTAAAACAAAAAGATTTAAACTCTCAAATGAGATATCTTTTAAATGATACAAAAATCAATCAATTTACTCCAATCTTTACTGCTAATAATCAATATGTTTCTTTATTAGTAACTAAAAAAAGTGGTGTAGATGCAATTGCTTTTGATGATGTAAAAAATAAAATTTTTGCAGTAGTAATGCAACAAAGAGAACAAAATTTCTTAAAAGAGTATTTTGAGAAGTTAAAATTGACTGCAAATATAAAAGTTGTAAGATAAAAGGAAATAGATGTTTGAAGTAATTATAGGATTAGAAGTACATGTTCAACTAAATACTAAAAGTAAACTATTTTGTTCTTGTGCTACAAGTTTTGGAGAAGCACCAAATACAAATGTTTGTCCAACTTGTTTAGGTTTACCAGGAGCATTACCAGTTTTAAATAAAGAAGCAGTTCATAAAGCTATTATGTTAGGAACTGCACTAAAATCAAAAATTAATCAAAAATCAATTTTTAATAGAAAAAACTATTTTTATCCAGATTTACCAAATGGTTATCAAATATCTCAATTTGAAGTACCCGTTGTTGGTCTTGGTGAATTAGTTATTGATTTTGAAGATGGAACAAATAAAAAAATAGGTGTAACAAGAGCTCACTTAGAGAATGATGCAGGGAAAAATGTTCATGCAGGTGATGTTTCTAATGTTGATTTAAATAGAACAGGAACACCTCTTTTAGAAATCGTATCAGAACCAGATATGAGAAGTGCAGAAGAAGCAATTTTATATCTTAAAAAATTACACTCAATTGTAAGATATATTGGTATCAGTGATGCAAATATGCAAGAGGGTTCTTTTAGATGTGATGTAAACGTTTCTATTAGACCAAAAGGTGATGATAAGCTATATACAAGATGTGAAATCAAAAATATGAACTCATTTAAGTTTATTGAAAAAGCTATTCATTACGAAGTTCAAAGACAAATTGAAGCGTGGGAAGATGGAGTTTATGAAAGAGAAGTCGTTCAAGAAACTAGATTATTTGACCCAGAAAAAGGTGAAACACGGTCTATGAGAGGTAAAGAAGATGCTGCTGATTATAGATATTTCCCAGACCCAGATTTACTTCCTTTAATAATTACAGATGAGATGATAGAAAAATATTCAAAAATCCCTGAGTTACCAGATGAGAAAAAACATAGATTTATAAATGATTTTGGTATTAAAGATTATGATGCTTCTGTAATTACTGCACATTTAGAAACTGCAGATTTCTTTGATGAAATGATGAAAGAAGGAATCTCAGGTAAAAATGCAACAACTTGGTTAACTGTTGAGTTACCAGCAAGATTTGGTGAGGGTGTTAATATTGAAAACTCTCCTATTTCTGCACATACATTAGCAACAATAGTAAAAAGAATAGAAGATGGAACAATTTCTGGAAAAGCAGCAAAAGAAGTTTTAGATTTTTTAATGGAAAAACCAGAAAATAGTGTAGATTCTGTAATTGAAGAATTAGGATTAAAACAAGTTTCTGATGATGGTGCTATTTTAGAAATAATTGATGGAATATTAGCTGCAAATCAAGATAAAGTAGAACAATATAAATCAGGAAAAGATAAACTATTTGGATTCTTTGTTGGTCAAACAATGAAAGCATCAAAAGGTAGTGCAAATCCTCAAAAAGTAAACGAACTTTTAAAACAAAGACTATCATAAAAAATATAAAGTAGGTAACCTCCTACTTTATTATCTTCTTTCACAAAGACTTTAATTTCGACACAATTTACATATTTGTTATGAATATTTTGATAATATATAAAAGAGTTTATATAAAGGTATTTTATGGCAAGAATAGCAGTTATTGGTGCAGGTAAATGGGGACAAGCACTTCATTATGCATTAAGTCAGAAGCAAGAGTGCTTAATCACATCAAGAACAAAAAGAGATATTAAAAACTTTGTAGATTTACAAACAGCAATGGATTGTGAATACTTAGTAATTGCAATTCCTGCACAACAGATTAGACAATGGCTAAAAGATAATTTCAAATTTAATAATCAAAAAATATTAGTAGCTTCAAAAGGTATAGAAGCAAGTAGTGGAAAATTTTTAAATGAGATATATGAAGAGTTTATTCCACGTGAAAATTTAGGCTTTATTGCTGGACCATCTTTTGCAGCAGAAGTAATTCAAGGGCTACCTTGTGCACTTGTATTAAATAGTTTAAATGAAGAGATTTTTACATCATTTGAGAAGTTTTTTCCTGATTTTATAAAAACATATTACAGCTGTGATGTTATTGGTGCAGAGATATGTGGAGCTTATAAAAATGTATTAGCAATAGCAAGTGGAATTTGTGAAGGATTAAAACTTGGTAATAATGCAAGAGCTTCATTAATCTCAAGGGGATTAGTTGAAATGCAAAGATTTGGGGAACACTTTGGTGCAAAGATGGATACTTTTCTTGGACTAAGTGGAGCAGGAGATCTATTTTTAACTGCAAGTAGTGAATTGAGTCGTAACTTTAGAGTTGGTTTAGGTTTGGCTCAAAATAAAACTTTAGATGATATTTTAGAAGAGTTAGGAGAAGTTGCAGAGGGTGTAAAAACATCTTATGCAATAAATTCACTAAGAATAGAGCATAATATTTATACTCCTATTGCAGCAGAAGTATACTTAATCCTTGAAGGAAAAAATCCAAAAGATAGTTTGAAAGATTTATTAAGAACATAATTATGCAAACTATCTCTTTTGCTCATCTTTCATTAATGTTATTACCTTTAATAATAGTAATTCATTTTTATTACAAATATACAAATGATAAAAAAGAGATAGCTTATGCAACAATAAGAATGGTATTACAACTTATTTTAATTGGGTATGTTCTTATTTTTTTATTTAAGACAAAAGATTTATTAGTAGGCATTTGTATTTTATCTTTTATGCTTATTACTTCAACTATTATAACCCTTAGAATTACACAAAATAAAAACTACAAACACTATTTTATTATATTTATTTCTACTTTTTTATCAGCTATTTTACATCTTATTTTGATAATAGAAGTATTAAGATTGGATTCATTTTATGAACCTAGATATATTATTCCATTAGCTGGAATGATTTTAGGAAATATTATGAATGTTTTATCTTTATGTATTGAAAGATTTGAAAAAGAGTTATTAAGAGGTGAAGATTTTATACAAGCAAGAAATATAAGTTTTAAAGCATCTATGATTCCTCAAATAAATACTTTATTAGCTGTTGGATTAGTCTCTTTACCTGGAATGATGACAGGACAAATATTATCAGGAGTTGATCCTTTAATAGCTGTGAGATATCAAATTATGATTATGATTATGTGTATTTCAAGTGGAGGAATAGCTTTAATAATCTATTATAAATTTAAAGAAAAATTAACTAGTTATTAATATTTCCACAAAAAATTCATACTATTTTTAATATAGTAAAATAAAAATGGTTGAAAAAATGAAAATATTACTGCTTGAAGATGATATGATATTAAATGAAATAATAGAAGAGTATTTACTTGAAAATGGAAATGATGTAATTTCTACAACAAACTCTCAAGAAGCCTTAGAAACAATATATGATAACCACTTTGATATTTTATTACTTGATGTAAATGTTCCTTATTTTAATGGTTTTTCTTTACTTAAAAAACTAAGAGATGAAAAAATTTATATACCTACTATTTTTATGACTTCAAAAAGCCAAATAAGTGATATAAAAGAGGGTTTTGATTCTGGTTGTGATGATTATTTGAAAAAACCTTTTGAGTTAGAAGAACTCAATATTAGAATCAAAAATATAAAAAGATTTTATAGTATTGAAGAAGAGTTTATTTATATAAATGAAGAGATAAAATATGATACAAAAAATAGTGTTATTATAAAAAATAAAGAAGATTATCAACTTTCAAAAATGGAGACAAAAGTATTTGAATATTTATTAAAAAATAAAAATAGAGTAATCTCTATAAAAGAACTAGGCTTAAATATTTGGACATATGAAGATATTCCAATAGATACAACTATAAGAACATATATAAAGAATTTGAGAAAAATCGTAGGAAAAGAGAGTATTGAGAATATAAAAGGAGTTGGATATAAATTAAAGACAGCTTAGTTGCTGTCTTTTATCCAGAATATTTCTCTGGAGCTAAATCTTCTAATAATTTATCATAATTAGTTTTTTTAATTGTATTTTTTGCACTTTTATTCATAAACTTATTATACATTTTTACACAATCATCTTTTGTCATATTTTTATGCATATTCATATTATTCATAGAGTGATTATGCATCATTCCTTGTGCAAATGCAACACTTGATAATAGTCCTAAACTTAATATTGATATTGAAAGTTTTTTCATTATTTGTCCTTTTGTTTTATTTGTATAATTGTATATATTTAATATGGAAAAAGTGTGGAAAAGCCTCAAGAAATGAGGCTTTTAGTGAGATAAATTAGTTTCTAAAATTTTATCTGTTTTTTTAAGTGCTAATATATAAAATATAGCAGGTATAATTATTAAAGTTAAAAATGCAGAAGAGATAATTCCACCAATCATTGGTGCAGCAATTCTTTGCATAACTTCACTTCCTACGCCATTTATATGCATAATTGGAACTAAACCCCCAAGTATTGCAAATAATGTCATTAGTTTAGGTCTAAGTCTTAATACAGCACCTTTATAGATATAGTGAAAAATATGCTCTTTTGTAAACTCTAAACCTTTAGTTTTTAGTTCATTCATCGCTTCATGTAAATAAACAAGCATTACAATTGAAGTTTCAGAAGCAACACCAAGAAGTGCTAAGAATCCAACAATAACAGCAATAGAAATATTAAAGTTTAGATAATCTAAATAGAATATTCCTCCTGTTAGTGCAAATGGCAATGTAAAGAAAATAATCACAGTATAAGTGATATTTTTCAATGCAAAATATATCAATATAAAAATAATCATTAGAGTAAAAGGAATAATATATAGAAGTTTTTGCATAGCAGCTTCTAAATATTCACTTTGCCCAGCCCACTCAAAAAAGTATCCAGTAGGTAAATCAATCTCATCAAGTAGTTTTTTTGCACTATCTTTATACTCTTTTGCACTAATCCCATTTTTAGGTGTAATATAAATGAAATTTACATTAAGCGCTTTTTCTGATTTAATTACTGATGGTCCTTCTTCATACTCTATATTTGCAAATAGTTTTAAAGGTTGAAATCCAAGTTTTGTTTTGATTTGTAAATTTCTTAAACTATTTATATCTTCTCTTTGTGTTGTTTCATATCTTAAACTTATTGGGTATCTTTCCAAGCCTTTAAAAAATGTAGAAACTTCTGTTCCTGAAACTCCTAAAGATATTGTATTTAAAATATCATCTTTAGTAATAGAGTATCTTGCTAACATCTCTTCATTTATATTTATATTTAAATAGTAACCAGAATTTATTTTATCTGATGAAACAGTAAGTGTTTTATCAAACTTTTTCAATTTTTGTTCTATTTTCAATGCAACACTTTCAAGTTTTTCATGGTCATTCCCATAAAGTTTTATACCTAAAGGAGTTCGAATCCCAGTTAGAAGCATATCAATTCTTCCTCTAATTGGATATGTCCATGAATTAATTAGTCCTGCAACTCTTAATTTTTCATCCATTTGTTTCATCAACTCTTTATATGTCATTCCCTCTCGCCATTTTGATTGGGGTTTTAGAGTAACAATTGTTTCAATCATTGCAAGTGGTGCAGGGTCTGTTGCACTATCTGCTCGTCCAGCTTTTCCAAAAACAGTTTCAACTTCAGGAAATGATTTTAGAATTTTATCTGTTTTTTGAGTTATCTCTTTTGATAAATCAATACCTAATCCATAAGGAGTTACTGGCATATACATAAAAGTTTGTTCATTCATCATAGGCATAAATTCCCAGTTTTGTTTTTTATATATTGGGTATGCTAAGACTAATGTTGTTAAAAATATTGCTACAATTACATATCTAAATCTTAAAGATAGTTTCAATAGTGGAGAGTAAATCTTTATAAAAAACTTATTTAATAGATTTCTATCTTCACTTAATATTTTTCCTTTTATTAAAAATATCATCAAAATAGGAACTATTGTAATAGATAATATAGCTCCACTAACCATTGCAAATGTTTTTGTAAATGCAAGGGGAGTAAACAACCTTCCTTCTTGTCCTGTTAGTGCAAAGATAGGTAAGAAAGATACTACAACTAAAATTAGTGCAAAAAATATTGGTCTTCCAACTTGTTTTGCAGATTTGATAATAATATCAACTCTTTGTTTATTTGAAATATCTTCTTTACCTTGAAGATGTTTATGGGCATTTTCTACCATTACAATTGTTGCATCAACCATTGCTCCAATTGCAATAGCAATACCACCTAAACTCATTATATTTGAGCCCATTCCAAATGCTTTCATAAAAAGAAAAGTAAAAAGAACTGTTATAGGTAATGTTAATATAATTATAAGAGCTGAACGTGCATGAAATAAAAATAGTGCCGTTACAATCATTACAATTATAGACTCTTCCACAAGAGTAGATTTTAAAGTATCAATTGCTTTATCAATCAAAGAACTTCTATCATATGTCTCTACAACTTTTACTCCATCAACTTTAAGTGATTCAAGTTTCTTTTTAACATTTTTTATTACTTTATATGGATTTTCTCCATACCTTACGATAACAATACCGCCAACAGTTTCCCCTTGACCGTTTAAATCAGCCATTCCTCTTCTATTTGTTGAGGTTACATTAACATCTGCAATATCTTTTATTTTTAAAGGCGTGTTATTTACAGTTTTTATTGTAATGTTTTCTATATCATATACACTTTTTAAATAACCTCTTGCAGTGATTATATGTTCATAACCATTCTCAAGGATAATTCTTCCACCTTTATCATCATTGCTTTGTTGAAGTGCTTTTTTTACCTCTTTTATTCCTATATTATATTGAACCATTTTATTTTGGTTTAGAGTGATTTCATAATTTCTAATAAAACCACCAATAGAAGCAATTTCACTCACTCCATCTACACCTAAAAGTGCATATTTATAGTAATAATCTTGTAATGTTCTTAATTCATCTAAACTTTTAGTATCAGATTTTAGTGCATACTCATAAGCCCAACCAACACCAGTTGCATCTGGTCCAATAGTGATTTTTGCATTTTTGGGAAATTCCCCTTGAAGTTGAGATAATTGCTCTAAAATTCTGTTTCTTGATTCATATAAATCAGTACCATCTTTAAAAATAATATAAATTAGTGCATTAGAAAAAGAACTCATCGCTCTTACTGTTTCAATATTTGGTAAACTCATCAAATTTGAAATAAGAGGGTATGAAACTTGCTCTTCTATTGTTTTTGGACTTTGCCCAGCCCATTTAACTTGCACAATTACTTGTGGAGGTGAAAGGTCAGGAAGAGCATCTAAACTTGTATTTTTAACTGCCCAAATAGAACCTAAAGTTAGAATAATTACTGAAAATAGAACTAAAAATTTATTTTTTATACTATAAGATATTATATTTTCAACCATTATATTATCCTACCAATCTTCATCTTCGTCATTATCATAAAGAGCATTTGTCACAGCATCACTATCAAGTAAAAATAGTGAATTATTTATAACTTTTTGTCCTTGTGAAAGACCATCTAAAATTTCATATTTATTTGATGAAATTCTTTTTACTGTTACTTGAATTGGTTCAAATTCACTTTTTGAAATTGGTTCAAAAACATAATATTTATTTGCTTTATTTAATACAGCTGTTTTAGGAAGAGTAAGCATAGTTTTACTCTTGATTTGAACTTTTACTTTAGCAAACATATTTGGGTATATTTTTCTATCTTTATTATCTACTGTTATTCTTATATCTATTGTTTTATCTTTTTCATTAGTGTTTGGATATATAAAATCTATTTTTGATTTTATAGGTTCTTGTATCCCATCAAAATATATTTTTACATTTTGACCTACTTTTATATCTTTTAAATCACTTTCATATATTTTTGCAATAACCCATAATTTATCTATATTTGCAAGTTGTAAAAGTAGTTTACCTTTTTTTACAAATGATTTATCATTTATATTCTTTTGTAAAATAAGAGCATTGTATGGTGAATAAACTGTAACATCTTTAAAATCAGTTTTTAGATTTTTTAATCTATTTATCTCTTTTTTATTGATATCCAAAACTTGAAGTTTATCTAATGTACTTTCATAAAGTTGTTTATCTAAATCTTTTGCAATTTGTAAATCTTTGATAATATTATAAATAGTATCTGAATAGATAGAAAAAAGAGGTTCTCCTTTTTTTACATCCATAAATACTCTATTTGCATTTAGTTTTGTAATATACCCATCATATCTTGTAACAATATCCGTGATTTTATCATCCATAATAGCACTATTTGCATAGAAATCTTTTGTGATTGATACTTTCTCTTTTTTTACAGTGGTTACTTTTTTATTAAATAGTTGTTCTACTTCTATTACTTTTGCATTTAAAATAGTTATACTAATTAAAAATATTGGTATTAAAAATTTTTTCATTAATTTCCTCCATAATATATGGCTTTAGATAGTGTTGTAAAATATCTTGTTTTTTCATTTAGTGCAGAAATTTCTAAATTTATTGTTTTGTTTAGATTTTTTATAATTTTTGATGCAACATCTTTAAAATTATTATTTATACTTAGAGTTTTTTCAATACTTTTTTGAAGTTTCATAATATCTTTTTCTATTATTTCATAATTTTCATAACTATTGTTTAACTCTTGTTGTAATATCTTTGAGTCTATTTTTAGATTTTGTCTTTCGTTTTCTAAATCATCTTTTGTTTTTAAATAGGCAAATTGTGCCTTTCTTACGTTTATATTTTCTCTATCATAAATAGAAAGGGGAATAGCAACTGAAATATTTACATAGTCTTCAAATTCATCTCTACTATAATAAGTTGCATTAAGTTTAATATCTGATGTTTTTGAGGCTTCTTCATAAGCTTCTTGTTGTTTATTTAGTTTTAAATTTTGATTTAATATTTTGATTCTTGGGTGTTCATCAAAGTTAAAATGTAATATTTTTCTTTTTATATCTGTGTTTATATCTATATCATTTGTAGAAGTATATGTAATTTTTTCAAGATTTAATTTTAATGTTTTTATATTTGTATCTAAATTATTTAATGCTATATCAAAATTTTTTATACCTATTTTTGTATCAAATATTGAGTTGATATCAACTTTTGATGTTTGATATTTTGTATTTTGTAAGGTTACTAATCTTTGTAAATTTTGTTTTTGTTTTTGTATAAAATCTCTTTTTTCTTTCAAAATTGCAATTTTGTACACCAGTTCGTAGATTTTTGATTTTAATAGTAGTTTTTTATCTTCTAATTTAAGTGATAAAATAGTTTTATTTGTAATTTGTATAGATTGGTTTATATCTAGTTTATCAGTTATCGGAATAACTTGAGTAATCCCGATAAACTGCGTTTGCATCGCTTCTAAATCTCTTTTATCATAATCTGAATTTGTATGAATATCAGCTATTCCAAGAGATAAAGAAGGGTTTTGATATTTTGTAGCAAGTGAAATATTTTCATTTGCTATTTTGATTGATTTTTCTATACTTTTTAATTCACTATTTTTTGATATAGCACTATTTACAAGACTATTGATGCTATTTGCACTTAAGTTTATGATAAAAAGGCCGATTATAAATAGTGCTTTTTTCATTATAGATTTACACTACCTCTAATTTTATGGATTTTACCATCTGAAGTTTTAACTTTTAGTTGATATTGCCAAGTTCCTCCCATAGAGAAATTTACATCTAGTTTATATTTGTCACCAACTAATTTTGCTTTGTCTTCAAATTCCATATATGGCATACCAGGCATTTCTGGCATAAAGAATTTAATTTTTGCTTTTGCATCAGTTACAACTTTATCATCTTTTGTTACTTTTACATAAAGAACATTACTTCCCATTGCTAAAGATTTTTCTGATGTAAGTTTTACATCATAACCATTTTTACTAACTGACTGTGAAATTGGGTCTGCATTTGCTATACCAAGTGCTAAGATTAAGATTGAAAAAAGTTTAAATAAACTTTTCATAAGAACTCCTTGTTGTTATTTTAAGGAATTCTTACATATTTAGTGTGGATTTTTTGTGTAATTTAGATTTAAAGTGAAAGTTGTTCCAATATTTTGTGTTGATTCAACATCAATTTTTATATTATATTGTTTGCAAATAGAATAAACGATATTTAAACCTATTCCAAAACCACCTTGAACATCATTTGCCCGATAAAATCTTTTGAAGATGTCTTTTAGATGAGTTTTTTCAATTCCTATACCACTATCTTTTATAATTAGTTGATTATTTTTTAAAATTACATCAACTGTGCCATTAATCTTATTGTATTTTATGGCATTTGAAATTAGATTATTACTTAGTCTAATGAAGCTTTCTTTTTCTATTACAAATGATGTTGGTTCTATTGATGTTGTAATAGTAACTCTTTTTTTTGATGCAAGTGCTTTAAAATATTCAATTTGTTCATTTAAAATCTCATCAATTTTTAACTCTTGTGGCATATCTCGTTTCTTGTCTTGTAAAAATAGAAATATCAAATCTTTGTATATTTCTGAGATTCTTTTTGCACTTAAATTTATTCGTTGAAGATTTTTTTCATTTAAAGATGAGCCTTTACTTGTACACATTAAAATAGCAGTAATTGGTGTATTTAACTCATGAGTTGTATCTTTTATAAAATTATTTAGTTTAATTCTTTCGTTTGTTATTGGTTTTATAAACATTTTTGCAAGATAAAAACCTATTAAGAAAATAAATAAAAATACAAGAAAAAAAGATATTAGGATTTTACTTTTTAGTTTTGATATTTTTTCATGTAACATTGTCTCTTTTATAACAACATAATTAACACCAAGATGACCCAATGCAGAATCATCAATAACAACATAACTATTATCTACTTTTTGAATATTTTTTCTAAAGTCTATTTTCTTTTCGATATTATTTATATCACCAACTAATTTTTTATGATTTACATCATATAATGCAAAGTCAAAATCAATATTTTTTTTAATCTTTTCTGGACTAATATCTTGATTTGTCATGTGTGCATATATAATAGTTGAAGATATTTTTGATGCGACATTTTTCATATTTGAAGTTATCAAATCATAATAAAGATTAGACTCCATTCTAAAAAAAAGCCATGCAATTATTACTAATAATATAAATGATGAGCCAAGATATAGACTCAAAAACCTAACTAAGGCACTTTTTTCACTTCTTGTTAAAGATATAACCAACTCCTTTTTTTGTCTGAATAAAATCTTCACTTAAAATTTTCCTCAAGTTTTTTATATATGTTCTAATTGTAGAAGAGGTTGGAGTATCTTCATATCCCCAAACATTTGATGTAAGTTCTTCATGTGTAACGATTTTATTAGCATTATTTACTAAATATATTAGAATTTTTGCTTCTTTTTGTGGTAAGTTATGAATTATTCCATCATTATTTAACATATAATCTTTTGTATTTAAAATTATGTTTTTATCAATTTCAATAATATTTGCTTCTATGTTAAATGTCTTTTTAATATTTTCTATTCTTAGACCTAACTCTTCAAGTTCGAAAGGTTTTTTAATATAATCATTACATCCAATATCAAAACCTTTTTTTAAATCATCTATTTGATTTAAAGAAGTGATAAAAATTGAAGGTGTTGTAATTCCTTCTTGTCTTAATCTTTCTAAAATTTCAAAACCATTTATATTTGGTACATTTACATCCAATAAAACCAAATCATATATTGTTGAAAATAGTTGAGTTAAAGCATCTTCTCCATCATAAGTAGAGGTAACTTCAAAGTTTTTTGATTCTAAATATTCAGTAATAATCTCATTTAAAATAAGGTCATCTTCTAATAAAAGTATTTTCATAATTGTTCCTAAAATTTAAGTATAACATAATATAAAAAAATATTTCTACACAAACAGTACACACAAGAACAATAAAATAAATTAATTAAAAAAAGGAGTGAAAATGAGGAGTTTAGTTAAATTAATTGGAGTTGTTGCTCTATTTATGAGTGTGCTAAATGCAGCAGAATTTAATGTGGATAAAAGTCATACAAATGTAGGTTTCTCAGTAAAACATATGATGATATCAAATGTAAAAGGTAAGTTCCAAACTTATGATGCAAATATTGATTTTGATGTAAAATCAAAAAAATTCAATGCTTTAAGTGCTACTATTAAAACTAATTCAGTTGATACTGCAAATGAAAAAAGAGATAATCACTTAAGAAGTGCAGATTTTTTCTACTCTAGTGAATACCCTGAAATGAAATTTGTTATGAAATCTTTTAAATTAAAAGAGGATGATGAAGGAATAATGATTGGTGATTTAACAATTAGAGGTGTTACAAAAGAGGTTAAATTAGAAGCTGAAATAAATGGTGTTATAAAAGATATGAGAGGTGCTACAAGAGTTGGTTTTACACTTGAAGGTGAAATCAATAGAAAAGACTTTGGGCTTACATGGAATAAAGCTTTAGAGTTAGGTGGTGTTGTAGTTGGTGAAGAAGTAGAAATAGAAATAGAAGTTGAAGCAATAGCAAAATAAGTTAAAGAAAAGAGATTCTCTTTTCTTTAAATATCTGGAATATTTAATTTTTTTAATTCATTTCTTGTATATAAAAATGCAAATATAGCTGCTGAGTATATCATCACCATTACACCAATCCAAAAATATTTAAAATCCAATGCAAAGTAAATAACAATAGTATAACCTACCATATATTTTGCAACAATTTGTCTATATAAACCTATCCAAAATATCATCTTTGGTTTTTTTATTGCTTGAAGTGTTGATACACAAATAAATAGTGTAACAAAAGCATAAAAAGTCCAAACTTCAACAGCTAAATAACCAGTAGCATAAGATATAACTTCTGCATCATTATCAAATTGTGAAACTATAAGCTCTCCAAAAACATATAAAAATATTACACCAAAAGTACAGATTATAAACCCATATTTTAAAGCTTTATAAATAGTTTGGGATACTCTATCATACTTCTTTGCACCAAAGTTATTTGAAACAAGTGCTAAAACAGCAGTACTTAATCCAAGAGCAGGTAGAAGCATAATTTGTTCAACTCTAAAACCAATTCCATATCCAGCAACTGCTTTATATCCATAAGTAGAAACAAAATAAGTTAATAATATAGAACCAACACCCATAGTCACCATATTTAAACTTGAAGGAAGCCCATGTACTACAAAATCTTTATATATCTTTTTTTGTGGTAAAAAATATTCAGGTTTTAGAAAATTAACCATATTTGTTTTAAGAACTTTTCTAAATAAAATAAGCATATTTATAACTTGAATTAGAACAGTTGCAAGTGCGATTCCTGATATTCCCATAGCTGGAATAAATAAAAATCCATGAATAAATAAAGGGTTTAAAACTAAATTTGCAAAAAATCCAAAAATTAGAGTATTTCTATATGTTTTTGTATCTCCTGTTGCTACTAAAATTGCATTTAGTGAGAAATTTAGCATAAAAAAAGGAATTCCTCCTAATAGCACATAAATATATTCTAAACATATTTGAAGATATTGCTCTTTTGCTCCTAAAAAGATAAATATCTCTTTAGAACACAAAAATCCTACCACCATAAGAAGTAAGCCAACAATAGGAATAAATAAGATTCCTTTATGTGCATAAATAGATGCTAATAGATTTTTCTTTTTACCTAAAGCGTTTCCAATAAGTGCAGTAATTGCAGATGAAAATCCATATCCAAGTCCTATTATCATAAAAAATATCATAAAACTTAAAGATAGTGCTGCAACTGCTTTTGTAGAGATAACTCCTGCATAAAATGTATCTACAACATTATACATAGTATTAAAAAACATACCTGTACTTGCTGGAATAGTTAATTGTTTTATTAAAGTAGGTATATCATCTTTTGTTAAATTTTGAGATTTGTTCATTTTTTTCTTTTTGATTAAATTTGAAGGTATAGTAAGTATAAATAGCTTAAAAAACTATTTAAAAATTTTTTTGAATTTTATATAAAATAGAAGCTTATGCTTCTATTCTAATCATTGCAGGTTTTTGAGTAACTACTTTAGTTTTTTCAAATTCAGCAATTGCTTTTAAGATATCTTTTTCTACTGAAGTGTGTGTTGCTAATAAAAGATTAGCTTTTTGATTTCCAATAGGTTTTTGAAGCATTTTCTCTATTGAAATACCACAATTTCCTAATATAGTAGAAATTTTTGCTAAAACGCCTGTTTTATCTGCAACTTCAAGTCTTAGATAATATTTTGTTCTTATTTCATCTTTTGGAAGAAGTGATAGTTTTTCACCATAATCTTCTTCAAATCCAAGCATTGGAGAACCTTTTCCTCTTCTTGCAATATCTACAATATTTGCAATTACAGCTGAAGCTGTTGCATCACCACCAGCACCTGGCCCATAATACATAGTCTCTCCAACTTTATCTCCAATAACAGAAATACCGTTCATTACTCCATCAACTTTTGCAATCATCTCTTCTTTTGGTACAAAAGCAGGGTGAACTCTAAGTTCAATAAAATTACCATCTCTTTTTGCAATTCCTAAAAGTTTAATTGAGTAGTTAAACTCTTTTGCAAATTCAATATCGTAGCTAGTGATATTTTGAATACCTTCAATCAAAATATCTTCAGGTTTCGCATCAATTCCATATGCAATAGAACCAAGAATTAAAAGCTTATGTGCAGCATCAAAACCACCAACATCAAATGTTGGGTCTGCTTCTGCATATCCTAAGTCTTGTGCTTCTTTTAAAATGTCTTCGTATTTAACGCCTTCATTTATCATTTTTGTTAGCATATAGTTACAAGTACCATTCATAATACCTTGAATAGAAGCAATGTTATTTGCTGTTAATCCTTCTCTTAAAGCATTAATAATAGGAATTCCTCCTGCTACTGCTGCTTCATATTCAAAAGGAATATCCTGTGCAAACTCTTCTAATTCATATCTATGATATGCTAAAAGTGCTTTATTAGCAGTAACCACTGCTTTTTTATTTGCTAAGGCCTTTTTTACTATTTCATAAGGTTTTTCAACCCCACCCATTAATTCTACGATAATATCTATTGAATCATCTTCTAATACTTTATTTACATCATCAGTTAATTCAATAGATACGTTTCTTTTTTTAGTTAAATCATTAACAACCCCAATTGTTGGTACTAGTTCAACTCCAGCTCTAGCTGTAATAATCTCTTTATTATTCTTTAAAATATTAGCTACGCTTGAACCTACAGTTCCTACACCAATAATTGCTATTTTTAACATTGTTTGTCCTAATTATAAAGTTTTTAAATATTTTTTAATATTTTTTGCTGCTTGTCTGATTCTTTTTTCATTTTCAATTAAGGCAATTCTTACATATTGGTCACCATATTTACCAAAACCAATACCTGGACTTACCGCAACTTTTGCTTGGGTTAATAACTGTTTAGAAAATTCCATACTTCCTAAATGTTGTGCTTTTTCAGGAATTTTAGCCCAAATAAACATAGATGCATTTGGAGTATTCATCTCCCAACCAGCATCTTTAAATGCCTCAATCATAATATCTCTTCTATGGTGATATTTATCAATATGTTCTTGAACACACTCTTGTGGACCATCAAGTGCAATTGTTGCTGCAACTTGAATTGGAGTAAACATTCCATAATCAAGCCATGATTTAATTCTTTTTAATGCCCCAACTAATTTTTCATTTCCAACTATGAAACCAACTCTCCATCCTGCCATATTGTATGATTTTGATAGAGTAAAGCTTTCAACTGCAACATCAATTGCACCTTTTGCTTGGAAAATTGAAGGTGTTTTATATCCATCAAAAGTAAGATCTGCATATGCAATATCAGAGATAATATAAAATCTCTCTTTTTTTGCCATATCTACTAATCTTTGATAAAATTCTGGTCTTACTGTTGCACAAGTTGGGTTATGAGGAAAGTTTACAACTACATATTTTACTTTTGGAATTGATTCATCAACTGTTTTTTGTAATCTTTCAAAGAATAACTCTTCATCTACTTTATACTCTTCATCAAATGATAGTTCAAATTTATGAATTGCAGCACCTGCAAGCATAAATGCATATGAGTGTATAGGATAAGTTGGGTCTGGAACAACTGCAACATCACCAACATTTACAATAGCTTGAACTAAGTGAACATAACCTTCTTTACTTCCCATAGTTGCACAAGCATGTTTATTTGGGTCTAGTCCTTCAACTCCAAATTTTCTTTTATACCAATTACAAATAGCAAGTCTTAGTTTATAAATACCAGCACTTGCACTATATCCATGGTTTTTAGGTTTATCTGCTGTCTCTTTTAATTTATCAATAATATGTTGAGGCGCTGGACCATCTGGGTTACCCATAGAAAAATCTATTATATCTTCACCTCTTCTTCTAGCTTCCATTTTTATGTTATTTACTTCTGCAAATACATAGTTTGGAAGTCTTTTCATTCGTTCAAATTCAATTTCAGGAAACACTTTATTACTCCTTCGTAATTATCGTCAACCCACGTCTTATATTTATTAATGTGTATAGGTCGTCTATTTTTATATATTTTGTATTAACTGGCACATCAAGACTTAACTTGTTATGCAACTTGTCTTGTTTTACAATATCAAGAATATTTAAATCCTTATCATAAAAAACTACTTTAGGAAACCAGCTATTTAATACTTTTGAAAGAATTATTAATTTACTGATATTTTCATTTAACTTAATCAAATAAGGTTTAAGTGGTTTTGTCAAATACTTTTTCTCATTTGCTGTCATTAAAATAGAATTATTCAGTTTTGAAAATGTCGTATCAATACTGTACTCCCATCTATCTTCTCCCTCTCTATTTATATTAGCAACTCTACAATTTTGCTTATATAGTTCATTTGCTAAAATGAGAGGGTCGATGGCGGCTTCAGTTTTGAGTTTAATTTCCCAGTTTAGATTTTGAGTGTCATATTTAAGTGTTTGTGTGAAGTAGTAGTAAAAACCTAAAGATTTTAAAGTATCTTTTAATATCTTTAGAGATTTTGTTGGTGCGCTATTTGTGTTGAACTTGATATAAATATCTTTTGGCTTATCAAGCTTTAGCTTCAAAAGGCCATTTTCTTGAAGTTTTTTTATCACTTTTATATAATCAATACTATTTCCAATAAAATAGTCATTTTCATTTTTGAATATATAATTTATAAGGTTTTTATGCTTTAGATACTCAAATTTACCTATAAGATTTTCTATCTTATCATCTAAAGTATTAGCATAAAGAGTTAGTGTAAATAAACTTAAGAGAAATATTTTTTTTATCATAGTCAACTTCTATTTTATTTTTTTAAATTGTATATTAGTATTCCTGCTGCAACTGAAACATTTAATGAATCAAATTCATGTTGCATTCCAATTGATACTTTCAAGTCAAGTTTTTTTATCACTTTTTTTGAAAGACCTTCTCCTTCACTTCCTAGGAAAAGAGCAACTTTATCAGTACTATCAATTTTACCATATTTTTTCAAATCAGTTCCATCCATAGTTGCACCAATTAGTGCAAAATCTGATTGTTTTAGCTCATTTGCTAAATCAACGCTATTTGGATATAAACCAAAAGGTAAATCAAGCATCGCTCCCGCACTTGTTCTTATTAAGCCTGAGTTATTTAAAGACTTAACATTTGAAGCAATAATTGCATCAACTCCCAAAGAGTAAGCAGATCTAGCAATTGCTCCAATATTACCAACATCAGTTAGTCCATCAAGAACCAAGATAAAATTCATATCTTTAATATCTTTTACTGGAGTATATTCAAACTCTTTTAATTTTAGAAAAAAACCTTGATGATTACCGCCTTGAGCTAGTCCTTGAGCTTTTTTATTATCAAGTTTGATGATTTTTTTTCCAAGTTTTAAGAATTTTGAAAATAATTTTTGATCTATTTCTTTAGAAAAAAGTACCTCTTCAATTAAGTGAGGATGTTTTTCAAGTACATAAAGTACAATTTGTTTTCCGTAAATTATCATAGGCAAGATTTTAGCTAAAAGTAGTTAATAAACCTCTTTAGAAAGCTATTGATTAATTCATCTATTTGTTATATAATGAATTGACATTATTTAAAAGGCAAAAAATTGGAAAATGAAGCGCAGAACTACATCAAAGTAATTAATACAAATGAAGCGAGTTTAAATGATGAAATAATTGATAATTTAAACTTTGAATCTACACCTGCAAAGTTGGTTTTAGGGTTTGTTTCTCCTCATATTGATTTTAAATCAATTGCAGCTAAATTAAAATCAAAACTAGATGCATCAACAAAAGTTGTGCTAACAACAACAGCAGGAGAGTTATGTACATTTAATCTTAATAAAAAAAGAGATAAGTTATATAATGACGCCACATCTACATGGGATACAATAGTATTACAAAGTTTTAGTTCTGAAGTGATTGATGATATTTCAGTTAATACAGTTGAACTATTTAGTCAAAATATTACAGAGCAGACAATTTCACACCATGAAAGAATTTCAAAGATAACAAATGAGATAAAAAATATCAATATTCCATTTAAAATAAATCATGAAAATACATTTGCATTGACATTTATAGATGGACTTTCAAATAGTGAAAGTTTCTTTACAGAATCAGTTTACAAAAGTGGCAAATTACCTTGTCTTTTAATAGGTGGTTCAGCTGGAGGAAAACTTGATTTTCAAAATACTTATATTTTTGATAATGAAAATGTGGTAAGACATAAAGCTGTAATAATTTTAGTAAAATTAAAACCTCAAATAAAATTTGGTGTATTCAAATCACAAAGTTGTGAAGATGCAAAGATGTCATTTTTAGTTGCTCAATCAAACCTTTTAAATAGAACTGTAACTAGTGTATTAAGTACAAAAACAAATGAAATAGTAAATATTGTAGATGCCTTGTGCCAAAGATTTTCTTGCCAAAAAGAGCAATTGCCTGAACTTTTAAAAGAGTATACTTTTGCTATTAAAGTAGATGGTGAGAACTATATTCGGTCAGTTGCAAATGTAGATATTGAAAATAATAAAATATCATTTTTTTGTGATGTAGCTTTCGGTGATGTACTTCATCTTGTAAAAACAAAAGAGTTTACTCAAATAACAGAAAATGATTATAGAAAGTTTGCTTCAACTAAAAAACATCAGCCAATTGCAGCTATATTTAATGATTGTATTTTAAGAAGATTATTAAACCAAGACAAACTTGATTCATTAAGAACTTTTAATGATATTCCAGTTGCTGGATGCTCAACTTTTGGTGAGTTATTAGGATTAAATATCAATCAAACTTTGACAGCACTGTTCTTTTATAAAGTTGAAGAAAACGAAGAGTTTTATGATGACTATCAAAATAATTTTGTTGATAGATATGCTTCTTATAAAGTTTATTATAAACAAAGAGAAATACATCAATATCAACTACTTTCAAGAGTAAGAACAACACTATTAAATAATCTTAAAGATGCTTTCCCTTTGATTTTAGATATGGTAAATATTATAAACTCAGTTTATAAAAATACAAAAGAGGGAAATGAAATAATTCAAAATGTAATCACAAAATTTGAGTCATTTTCAAAAGATATTATGAATAATGTTGAAGCAAATGACAAACTTGTAGAGGATATGAAAGCATTAACTAAAAATGCAGATGATATTAAAAAAGTAATGTCTTCAATTTCTGAAATTGCTATTCAAACAAATCTTTTAGCATTAAATGCTGCGATTGAAGCATCAAGAGCAGGGCAATATGGTAATGGATTTAAAGTTGTTGCAGATGAAGTAAAAAAACTTGCTAAAAAAACACAAACAAGTTTAGTTCAAAGTAATAAATCAGTTGATGTTGCAAATGTAGGAATAAGTGAAATCTCAAAAACAATTGATGTTACAAGTGAAAAACTACAAGTTGTATCTTCTGATGTAACTCATATAAATGAATCTTTTTCTACTATTCATAACAACTCAAATGAAACAAATGCTTTAATTGCAGAAAAAATGAATCAATTTGAAAGATTAGTTGATAGTATAAATACAATTGACCAAATACAAAAAAATCTAGAAAAATTAGAAGAGAATGTATAATAAACCTATTATTATACATTATCCAAAAGAGAATATTATCTTAATATATTCTCTTTTGCTACTTCTATTAATTCATCACCTTTACCATTTATAATAGCTCTTATCATATATATTCCAAATCCTCTTGCACTATCAAAGTTGATTTTTGGAGGCATTGTTAACTCTTGTTTTGCTGTTGTCACATCTAATAAGGCTGCGCCGTCATATTGTAAAAACTCTTTTATCGTATTTTCTAATTCTTCTGGTTTTTCAACTCTAAAACTTTTTACTCCAGCTGCTTTTGCAATGGCTGAAAAATCAGGATTTTCTAACTCTGTGTTATCATATAAGTAGCCACCAGCTTTCATTTCAATGGCAACAAATCCCAAAGAACTATTATCATAAATAACAATTTTTGCTTTTATTTTATGCTGAACAAGTGTTAAAAAATCTCCCATTAGCATAGCAAAACCTCCATCCCCACATAAAGCAATAACTTCTCTATTAGGAGAACTTACTTTTGCGCCAATTGCTTGTGGAAGAGCACTTGCCATTGAACCATGGTTAAAAGAGCCTATAAGTTTTCTTTTTCCATTCATATTTATATATCTTGCGGCCCAAACCGTAGGAGTACCCACATCACAAGTAAATATTGCATCTTCACTTGCATGTTTATTTATAAGTTTTGTTAAGTATTGAGGATGAATTAATCCACTTTTACTATTTCCACTTGCTAATTTATCAAAATTTTCAACTGTCTTTCTATAATGTTTTAATGCACTTTTTAAAAATGAATTATTTTCTTTTCTGTGAATTCTTGGTATTAACATTTCCAAACTTGATTTTATATCTCCAACCATTCCTAAATCAAGTTGGGTATGTCGTCCTAGGGATTCTGGGTTTAAATCGATTTGAACTATTTTTGCATTTTCAGGATAGAAAGCTTTATATGGAAACCTAGAACCTAAAACAAGTACTACATCAGAATTTTCCATAGCATAATATCCTGATTCATACCCTATAAGTCCTGTCATTCCAACACTATTTGGATTATTACCTTCTATATATTCTTTTCCTCCAAGAGCATGAACAATAGGTGCATTTAAAAGTTGAGCTAATTTAACTACTTCGTCATGGGAATCAATACATCCTGCTCCACACATAAAAGTTACTTTTTCATTTTCATTTAAAATTTTTGCAAGCTCGATTATATCTCTTTCATCTGGCAATACTTTTGGTAAACGAGGTTCATTCCATAATAATTTTGAATTATCTGGCATTGGTGAGAGCATTGTATCACCTGGAATAACAATTACACTTACACCATTTTTTAAAATAGCTTGTCTAATTGCAGTTTCCAAAATATTTGGCATTTGTTCAGGGTTTGTAATTAATTCACAAAAAACACTACACTCTTTAAATAACTCTTCTGGATGTGTTTCTTGAAAATAACCACTTCCTATTTCACTTGAAGGAATGTGAGATGCGATTGCTAGAACTGGGACACCTTTTCTTTGGCAATCATAAAGACCATTTATAAGATGTAGATTTCCAGGACCAGAAGAACCTGCACAAACTGCAATCTTACCACTAACTTTTGCATCAGCACCTGCTGCAAAAGCTGCTGTTTCTTCATGTCTTGTTCCTATCCACTCAATTTCTCCTAATTTTTTTAAACTATCACTTAATCCATTTAAAGAATCACCTGTGATTCCCCATATTCTTTTAATTCCAACTTCTTTTAAAAGTTTTGCGAAATACATTGCAATACTGTCATTCATAAAAAATCCTTTATAATTGTTATTGACATATGCTCATTATAATCTTTTTATTTTTATTTTTTATTAACTCAGTGTTGTAATTTTAGAATTTATTAAACTATATACTAAGAATATATGAAATATCAAAGAGAATAAATATAGCTAGTAGTAAAATGGAATCAATTTGAAAAATTAGAAGAGAATATATAGAGTATGGCTATTTAGCTATGCTTTTATAAAAGTTCTTGATAGATATCTTTTGTTTTTCTTCCTGTAAGTTTAGAAAGAAGTTTTGCTTTTACTTTAGGAGCTAAATCTAAATCTTGAATATCTGATATATTAAGTGCTTCTCCTTGAGAAATAACAGGCTCTATTAAAATAACCCATTCACCTTTAATATTCATATTTTTAAAGTTTTCAAATATATTTTTTGCACTATCTTTAAAAGATTCTTGATGGAGTTTTGTCAATTCTTTTACTATAAATATAGTTCTATTCTCATCAATTTTTGTAACCTCTTCAAGTAGTTTTAGTAACCGGTGTGGTGACTCATAAAGGATACCTAATTTATCACTTTCCATTATTGACTTTAGTTTGTTTGTTCTATCACTACCTTTGTGTGGTAAAAAGCCATGAAAAGTAAAAGTATTATAAATAAATCCACTCATTGCATAAGCAGTTAAAACAGCATTTGCTCCAGGAATTACATTATATTTGATATTGTTTTTTATACAAAAATCAACAAGTGTAGCACCAGGGTCACTTACACAAGGCATACCTGCATCACTTACATAAACTACATTTTTTTCAAATAGTTTTACATCAAGTGTTTTTAGTATTTGGTTTTCATTATGTGAGTGGTAAGATTTGTACTCTTTATTTTCAAAATTTATATTGTGTTTTTGGCTAAAAAGCCCAAGAAGTTTTTTTGTTACTCTAGTATCTTCACAAAAAATTAGTTCCGCCTCCTCTAAGGCTTTTAGTGCTCTTAAAGATACATCTTCAAGATTTCCTATTGGAGTTGGAACTAAAGTTAACAAGACAGCAGTCTTATTTGTTTAAGTTATATTTAGCTTTGAATTTCTCTACTCTACCAGCAGCATCAACGATTTTTTGCTCTCCAGTAAAGAATGGGTGACAAGCTGAACAAATATCAACTCTTAATGCTTCTACATTTGATTTTGTTTCAAATGAATTTCCACAAGCACAAGTAACTGTACAAGTTTTGTAATCTGGGTGAATGTCTTTTTTCACTTTGTTTTCCTTAAGATTTCTAATGTTTAACAAAAGGTCAAGTCTTTTGTTGCCCTTTATTAAACTCTTTTAAAGTGATGGATTATATCTAAAAAAACTTAATAATCTCTGAATTTAAGTTCTGTATAATATTTGAAGTTTTATTTTCCAAAAATTGAGAATTATTGAATGTATTTTGCCTTTTTGCAAGTTTTGCAGTATTTATAGATATTTTCTCTTCTAACTGCTCTTTTGATATCTTTCCATCAAGATATTCTAATGTTTCAATAATTCCAATAGAACTCATACAATTTGGTAATCTTGTATATTTTTTTTCTAAAAATATAACTTCATCAATAACCCCATCTTTTATCATCTGTTTTGTACGAAGAGATATTCTTTTTCTTAGTTCATCTCTTGGCCAAGTTATCTCAAAAATTTTCAAATCTTTTGCAATTGGTTCTTTTTTATTTTCACTAAAAAACTCGCTTGGAGTTTTGCCTGTTTGTTTATAAATAGCATAAGCTTTTTCTATTCTGTATGAGTCATTTGAGGCAATTTTTTCCATATACTCTTTATCAAGATTATATAAAAACTCATATGCTTCTTCTTTTGATATGTCAAGTTTTTGTTTTGTATCTACACCAAGAGAAATACCTTCGACTAAAGCTTTTAAATAAAACCCAGTTCCCCCTACAATAATCAAATTTTTATTATTTGATGATGCAAAATCTTTGGCTTTTTTATAACAATCAATAAACTGAATTACATCAAAGTTTTCGTTTGGATATACTTCATCTATCCCAAAATGAATAATATCTCCTCTTTCTTTTACAGTTGGCTTTGCAGAAGCAATATCTATTTGTTTATAAACAGAAAGTGAATCCAATGATAGAATAATAGAATTCGTTTTATGTGCAATATCTAATGCTAATGCAGTTTTTCCTGAAGCGGTTGAACCTATTATTGCTATTTGTTTCATTTTTTTGCATCTTCTTTTAATTTTTGTATTTCATTTTCTAGGTTTTCTATTTTTACATCTTTTTTGTGAAGTTCATCTAGTAATTGTGAAATTTGTTGGTTGTTTGACTTGTCAATACTCTCTTGATTTAAGCTTGTTGAACAAGCATTGAAAGTAATGGCAATAAGTATAATTAATAATATTTTTGTATATTTCATCTAAATCCTTTACTTGCGAATTCTATTTAAAAATCAATAAAGAATACTTGAAAAGCCCTTTATATAAATAACTTTATATATAACATTGGGTAAAATCCAGCTATGGAAAAATTAAATAAACTTTTAAATGATTTTAGTGAACTAGTAATGTTCAAACACTCTGTATTCTCATTACCATTTATTTTTATTGCAATGGTAGTAGGTGCAAAAGGATGGTTTGGGTTCAAGCTTCTTATCTTAGGAGTTTTAGCAGCATTAACTGCAAGAAACTTTGCAATGGCTGTAAATAGATATTTAGATAGAGATATAGATGCATTAAACCCAAGAACGGTAAACAGACCAAATGTTGATGGAAGAATAAGTCCATCTCAAATGTTAGCTTTTATTATTGTAAATGCTATTGGTTTTGTTGTTGTTGCATATTTTGTAAATGATTTAGCTTTTAAAATTTCTATACCAATTTTGATAGTAATTGGCTCTTATTCATACTTTAAAAGATTTTCTTTTTTAGCTCACTTAATACTTGGAATATCATTAGGACTTGCTCCAATCGCTGGTGTTGTTGCAGTGACTGAATCTATTCCTTTATGGACAGTTTTATTAAGTATTGGAGTTATGTTTTGGGTTGCTGGATTTGACTTATTGTATTCTCTTCAAGATATTGATGTAGATAAAAAACTAGGACTTCACTCAATCCCAAGTAAATTTGGTGCAAAAAATACTATGAATATCTCTAAAGTATTTCACTTATTGACAGTGATTTTCTGGCTTTTATTTGTAATACAATCAGAAAGCTCAATATTTGGATATATTGCTGTGGTTGTAAGTGCATTGATGCTTACATATGAGCATTATCTTGTAAATAAAGACTTTAGAAAAATTGATAGAGCATTTTTTACTGTTAATGGATATTTAGGAATTGTATTTTTTATATTAATAGTAATAGATAATATTTAATAGCAAGTAGAAAATTTTAAGTTTTCTTTTGCTAAAATTCGAACCTATCATAAGCGCGTCTGTGGCTCAACTGGATAGAGCTCCCGGTTTCGGCCCGGGTGGTTGTGGGTTCGAATCCTACCAGGCGTGCCATTTAACTTTAAATCCCTATTTTACAGTATTTCAAGAGTTCAAAATTTTCTCGGTGTCATTTGGGTGCCTTAAAGTGCCACACTCTTTTCAAAACATTCTCCAAATTTATCATTTTTCACTGGAATATATTCAGAGTATTTTTCAAGTGTCACTTTAACATTTTCATGACCAACAATTTTACTTACATAAGTTATATCTTCTCCATTAGCAATAAGCGTAGATATAAATGTACCTCTTGTTTGATGAAGATTTCTATATTCAACATTAGCTTTTTTTAAAGTTTTTGTCCAAATCTGTTCTCTAACTTTTCCCGCACTATGAAAATGCTTGTTTGAGGTTTGAGTTAAAAATACAAAAGAATTTTCATTTCCTGTTATTTCAAATTGATTTTTTAAAAATGGGATCAAAGTTCTTATTATAGGTACAATTCTATTACTTTTTGCAGTTTTTAAAATTGTTTTATGAGTACCATTTACAATTTGTTCTCTTACTGTTATAGTATTATTTTTCCAATCAATAGAACTCCATTTTAGTCCAATCATCTCTGATGCTCTAAGACCCGTAAAAAAGAAACATGCTAATATATTTCTATTTTGTCCTTCTGCGGTTGAGAGTATTTTTTGAATTTCTTCTTGTTTAAAAGGTTTTAACTTAATCCTTTGCACTTTTGGTTGCTCAGTTTCATTTAACCTTTTAACTTTAGTAATTGGATTGAAAGAAATGATATTTTCTTCAATTGCATCTTCAAACATACTATTAATACAACTTCTAATTTTTAGAATTGAAGATTTAGAAAGTTTCTCTTTTTCTTGAAGATTGTTTTGCCAAATAGTAAAGTCACTACTTGGAATTTTATCAATTCTTCTATTTCCAAATAAAGGTTTTATATATTTCTCATAATTTTTTACATGAGCATATATTGTAGAACTGCATCTACTACCTTTCCTAAGTTCAAACGATTTTTTTATGTATTCATCAACTGTTGGTATTTTATTTTCTATATTTTTAAAGAACTCACCATTTAAAATTGAAACTTGCAATTTTGGAATAATTTCATTTTGTGCAAGTTTCCTATTTTTGGGTGTATTATCAAGTTGTAAAGATTTCCGAATTCTTTCATTATTATGAACAAAATCAATCCAAAGAGTTTCTTTTACACCTTGTTTATTTTTTGATTTTTTTACAAATAATCTCATTGTCTTATCCTTTTTAAGAATACCACAATAAAAACCATAAATGCTTGGTATGTATTGTAGTAAAAAAAGTTTTATGTGCCATAAAATTATGATGAAATTGAAGATATTATTTCATTTACTATTAAATCAACGCTAGTGTTTGATTCAGTAACCCACAGATCAATTTTAAACTTATCAAATAAACGCTTTCTCTTTTTTTGATAATAGTGTAAATCTTTTCTAAGTTCTCCAGATTCTACTAATGAATCAATAGAATCTTTTGAATATCCCAAATATTCTGCTAATTCATTTGTACTCAACCATCTTTTTGAACTGCATATTTTTGATTCTAGAGATTCAAGCTTTATTAAAATATCATTTATTTTTTCTAGATTCTCAAAATTTATTTGCATTATTAACCTCCGAAGTTTCAACAAATGGAAGTTTTGTCATTTGTTCAAGGGTATAAAGCCTATTACTATTTGCTTTTAGAGATGTTTGAACATCTTTTAAAATCAATCGATATTGTTCATTTTCTATGTTGTAGCCAATTATTTCATAATAAAATATCTCAAGTTTATTTGTTATTTTGCCTTCAATTTCTATTTTTATATATCTACCTATATACTTTTCTATATAATCATTTTTAACTACACCAATAATATCTTGGTTTTCGAATAAAATGTTCCATAGTCTTTTCGCTTTCTCAGGGTTTATATCTATTTTTTTTCCATTGTAGTGACTTTCTAGGTAACCACTATTATTAATGGAAAGCTCATTTCCAATCAATAAACTGGGACAACAATTTGTGATAACTTTTCCTATAAATTTTTTTATGCAATTATTTTTAAATTCCATAAAATCTTTTTGGATATTTGTCTTATTAGGCTTTAGCTTTTTTTCTAACTCTAATTCTATCTTTAGCTCTGATGGATATTTGTCTGGACATTTTTCGGACATTTGTCCTAAGAGTTTTTTTTCTTTGTCTATTCGTAATCTATAAGCTCTTTTCCTATCTGCTTCTGTACTAGATTGACCTATAAAATTCTGAATATCATTTACATATATTGCTCCATTATCTAAAACTTCAATTAGATTTAAATCTTCAAATATTTTTACAGCTTTTTCAATGTCTCCTACAGAATGTCTTGTAACTTGTGATAACATAATAGAATTAAAAGGAATTTTATCATTAAACATTAATTTCCCTTCATTTCGTAAACTACGCAAAAAAAGTTTTAAAAGAATATTTGAATATTTGTAGCCATCTTGCACACTTTCAAGAACAATCATTTCATCACTCTCAAAAAAATCTGCTTTTAATTTTATATAATAGTAGTGTTTATTATCACTCATTATGTACCTTTTAAAAAAGGTAAAGTTGCATTGTATTATGATAAAATACAAAACATACTTTACGTGTGTAAGCATAATCCTTTGACCGCTCGCCAAAGTGATAGAGGATTATGCACCTAAATTTAAAGTTATTGAATTTTTGATTTTTTTACTTTGTTTTGATTTTTCTAATTGATAAACTACAATGTTTTGAACAGGATAAAGAATACCTTTTTTATTTTTGTTGTTTGGTTCAATATATTCTGGAACATCTATCTCTTTTTTTCTATTTTCATCTAAAATTCTTGTACTAATTGCTAAAGCTTCTGCACATTGCTGACTAGTTAGCATTAATCCATATTTATGAATCAATGAATCAATCATGATTTTAAATAAAATTTCTTGTTCAATCTTCATAATACCTCCTATAAATTATAAAGTTGAATAAATTATAATTAATAAAATTAAAAGAATCAAATTATTTAGATCTTTATATATCCCATAAAATGGAACTTGTATAAGAGTAAGTAAAGTAAGTTTCATTAAATTAAATATTAATTAATATTAAATCTTGACAAACTTCTTTTTTTTGATAAATTTAGTTTAAATGATACAAATTGTTACATTTGTATAATTAATAATATATTTAACATTATTTGTAATAAAAATTTCTTTTTTTAATATCCTTTTTTAAACTAACTTTTTCATTATCAATCTTTTTAGTTTTATTTTGAATTGATAAATTATTTTTAATTTTATTATACTCTTGCTCTACTATTGTTTTTGATTTATCTATTGAGTTAATAACAGGATATTTTTCTTGGGTTCTTTCCATATTTTGGTCTCTACTTTTTATTAATATATTTATTTGTCTTTTACTCTCTTTTATAAATTCTTCACTTCCATTACTCTCTATATCTTCTAATTCCCAACCTTTTGCAAGGCACAACTCTATACTGATTTTTACTTCTTCTTTTAAGTTATCTCCTTCAAGAGTGATTTCAGCACCTCTATCAATCACTTTTATATGTTTTTCTTTATTTGTAATTATTGTCATATTATTTGGTTGTTTTTCATATTGTTTTATATAAAAGCCATTTAAATTATAATTGATACTTTTTCCATATATCTCATAATAAATTTTTGACTGATAGTTTTTAAATCTATTTTTTATTTGTTGTACTTCTTGAAAGTTATATTGTTCAATTCTTTCTTGAGCTCTTTTTCTTGCATATTCATTTTGTTGATTGATATAGGTTACTTTCTTTTGATTAAACTCTTGTAATTGTTGATTCAATTTTTCTAATACATACTTTGAGTCAACCTGTTTAATCTCTTCTATATTCATATTGTCATTTGATAATAATTCTTCTCTTGCTTTATCAAAAGTAGAGTAGTGAAAGATATCTCCTTTTAATCTTATCTTTTTATTGTCATAAAGTATTGTAATGGATTTTGTTTTTGCTTTAGAGGTACTTTCTCTTATTACTTCTATATTAAATGTATTTTGAAGTCTATTTTTTAAATCATCATAGTTTTTTATTTGATCTATATACTCAAATATATACTTATCTATAGAATCTATTATCTTTTTTCTTTTATTTAGTGTTTTAGATGTTGCTTGAACTTGTGTTATGTCATTTGAAATAGCTTTTGGTTTAACTGGTTCAAAACCATATTCAAGTTCTAACTTTCTGGTTAATAAATTTATGTCATATATTCTTTTATCATTTGAGTTTAAAATGAGCTTTTTATTTAACTTTGGACTATACAGTGCAATAGATAAATGAATATGCGGTTTTCTTTTTATCTTTTCAAACTTTCTTGTAGCTTTGTTGTATTTCATTTTATATTTTATCTTTGGTATATGAGCTTCTCCATAAGAAACTATTTCATCAGATTCATAACCTTTTGTATATTGTTCTATATATGTTTGAGCTATTTTTTGAAGATCACTTTCCGAAATCTCATCTTCATTAAATGAAACTACTATATTTCTATAAGTCTCTTTGTAATCTTTATTATGTCCTAATTTTATGGCTGACTGTAAAATATCAATATCACCTAAAAGTGTAACCCTAGTATCTTTTTTATCTCTATCATTTTTTGTACCATTTTCTAAATACTTCTTTAATCCTTTTCCTGTGCCACTTCTAGCTTTTTTATCAAACTTTGCAATCATAAGTAAGCCTTTAGAAGTGAGTTTATTTCATTAAGTTCTTTTAATATTAAACTATCATATTGATTTGAGTTTAGTTTGTGAGCTATTTGATTTATATTATTACCAATTCTATTTAAGTGATATATCTTTAAACTCTCATCTTTACAAAATCTATCTCTTATAATAGTTTTTGTTTTGATAACTTCAAACTTTGGATTATTTGAAAAAATTGCATTTCTTATAAAATCAGAAGTAGTGTATCTTTTATCATTGAGCTTCGCATTTTTAAATAATAATTGAAACTTATCATATTCCTCTTCTGTTATTCTAAAAGTTATCTTCTTTGTTAATGGCTTTTTATTTTGAACTTTAGACAAAATATCTCCTTTAAAATTAAATGGGGTGTTAGGGGATAAAAATTCCCTGCAAGAGTTTTGTCTTAAAATTGAAAATTGTAAGACATAATTGCTCGCTTCATTTTTATTTTAATAAAGCACAAAAGCTTTGGTCAAAGGAACTATTTAGATTGAGTAAAACTAGTATTTAGTTAGTAAAAATAAGTATTTTTATGAAAGCAGATACTTTTTTGTTAGTAAATAGATAGTAAATTAAGTACAAAAACAAATGATAAATTTTAGAAAATGTTGCAATTAGATACATAGTTAGTTTTTAGTTATTAAAAAAGAATTTTCAGGATATTAAAAAGATTGTATATAGACATGTATCTTTTGGAAACAAGGCAAAGAAATTTTAAAATTTGACAGATTACTACATATAAAAACATAAAAATACATTTGTTTTCATAAGCCTACATCATCCCATTAAAGGTTAAAAAATCTCACTTGTTTTTAATTAATGAAATAGATTATAGTACAAAAAACATGAAAGGAAAGTGATGTTTATAGAGAAGTTTCACGAAGCAAGAAGTCTTGCTTTAGAGCAAGCAATAAAAAATTTTAAAACTACAAAAAGAGGTAGTTATAAAGTACTAAAACTAATAAAAGAAAATATTCAAGAGTTAGTTGATAGTGGATTAAATATGCAAGAACAAGTGCAGATAATAAATAGTGCACTTGATATTAAAATTTCTTATTCAACATACAAAGCTTTTTATTATTCTCATATGAATAAAAAAATAAAGCAGAAACAGAGTTTTAATAATAGTCCAGTGATTAAAAAAGAATCATCAACTACAGAAAGTAAAAAAGAGATAGATATATTTGCAGATTTGAAAGGATAAAAAATGAATACAAAAAGAAATTATTGTGTACCGCAAACAAAAGGTGGAGTAGGGAAGTCAGTATTGTCAGTGCATGTTATTCCAATGATATATAAAGATGAAGATATCAAGGTTAACATTTTTGAACTAGATAACAACAATAAAAGTAGTCTTAGCAACTCAAAACTTCAATTTAAAACATTTAGAATAGATAAAAGTGAAGAGGCAATAAACAAAGTTTATTTTGATTTAGTTACTAATAACAATGAAGTAAATATCATAGATTGTGGAGGAGGGGATGATACTATTGCAGTTTTAGACTATATCAAAAAAATAGATATGAAAGATATAGTTTATATTATCCCTGTAAATGATGATATAGAACAGTTTGATAATGTAGCTGAAACAATCAAAGCTATAAAAGATATAGATAAAAAAGCTGATATACATATCTTTTTTAATAGATGTAATGATTTGACTGAAGATAGTGTAAAAAAACAATTTGTAGGATTTTTTGGGAGTGAAGTTTATAATATTGAAAGTAAAATTGAAAAGATTTTTAAAGATGTAAAATCATTTACATTTGTACTAAATTCACCTTTGTTTGGGATATTGAAATCTCATAAAATCTCACTTTATGATAGCTATAAGTCTTCAAAAGATTTAGTTGAAAATATAGTTACATATAGACAAAAGTGGGCAAAAGAAGGTCAAGAAGTTTTTAATAATAACATTGCAAAATTTAGGTTTGCAAAAGATATTTTAGAACTAATAGATAACCTATCTATAATCAATAAAATAAAGGATTGATTATGAAAAAAGAAGATCTAACAATAACAGATAGAAAATCTATTGAAGAATTAATACAAGAGTTGCAATATTTGAACAGTAATATAGTATCTAAGCTTGAAAAAGGAAGTGAACTTAATCAAAATATTACAAATATAAATATTGAAACAAAAAAAAGTCACGATGATATAATAAAGCTTGGAAAGTTACTTGAAAAGCTTTATAACAATGTAAATCATACAATAGATAATATAGCTGAAAAAGTAGACATTTCACCTATTCAAGATAAACTATTAACTTCAATAGAATTAGATGGCAATATGATTAATTATAGAGTTAAAAAATTAAATCAAGAACTTGTATTAGCTTTAAGAGATGCACAACTAACGGTGCAAGATATAAATCAGCATACTAAAAGTGTAGATAATCTAAAAAAAGAACTTAAATATATGAAAATAATTAATATATTTTTGTTTATTGGAATGGTTTTATTGATTTATAGGATTTAATATAAGATAAGTTTTAATCAAAAAGTAATAATTAAATAAACTAAACTAAATTATTTTACAGTATAATGGATCTTTATGAAATATAATGACTTAAATTTAAAAAACTGGAAAGAAATAGACCTTAATACAGATAGTCTATGGATTATAAAAGAACGAGATAAATCAGGAAAACATAAAAATATTTATCATGGTAATTTTATTCCTCAAATTCCAAATGAGCTTATTAGACGGTATACGCAAGAGGGTGATACTATCTTAGAGCCTTTTATGGGAAGTGGAACAACTCTTTTTGAATGTGAAAAATTAAATAGAAAATATATTGGCTTTGATATTAATCAAAATATGATTGATTATGTAAATAGTGCAATGAATAGTCTTATTGAGTACCCATACTATTATATTGAAAATTGTAACTCACAAGATACTAAGTTAATAAAAAAAGCCCTAAAAGAAGCTTCTAAAAAAATTGAAATTGAAGAAAAAGTCCAATTTGTAATGATGCATCCACCATATTTAGATATAGTAAAATTTACAGATAATAAAAATGATTTATCTCAAGAATCAGATATAAATGAATTTTTAAAAAAATTAAAAAAAATATGTAAAAATTTTCTTACATATTTAGAAAAAGATAGATATTTTGCAATAGTTATAGGTGATATATACAGAAATAGTGAAGTTATTCCTTTAGGTTTTTATTGTATGGATATGATACAAAAAAGCTTTAATGTTAAACTTAAAGGAACTATTGTAAAAAATATTGAAGGGAACCGAGGTAAACTTGGATCTGGTGGTATTTGGAGATATAGAGCACTAAATAGTGACTATTATATTTTTAAACATGAATACATTTTTGTTTTTAAGAAGGAGTTTTAATGAGAGGTGTAAAAGATGGAAAAAAGTTTGAACAAGACTATATTGGAGAAAATGGTAAGAGCAAAAAAATAGAAATTAATAAAATCGATAGTAATGGATATAATACTTTTTGTAAAGATAGTTATTTAAATAGTAAATATTATATGAAAAAAGTATATAAAAATAAAATAATAGTTGATACTAAGACAGATGACCATAAAAAAGGTATAGGTCAAGGAAAATTAATGAGTGTAGAAATAATAGGTACTAAAGAATAAATTATGGCTACACATATTTTAACAGTAAATGAAACTACTTTTAAAATACATTTAAAATATATGTTTATTGGAACAGGTAGTGATGGTTATGCTCATCAGAATGGTGCATTGGCAGATATACTTAGTATTAGAGAAAATGATAATATTATTTTTTATGTTATGAATGTTGGTTTTTTTGGTATTTTTAAAGCTGTAGGTAATGTATTTTATGATTATAACTCCTATCCAAATTTTAATCCTCAATATTTGGATAGTCAATTAGGAGGTAAAACTTTAACTTATAGATTAAGAATCAAACCTTTTCAAGTTTATAAAAAATTTATTTCAGAATGGGATATGATGGAAAATCCATTGCATATTAAAGATAATTCTATTTTTAATATGCAATGGAGCTGGATTTTTAAAAAATTAAATGCTAATAGAGGATGTTTGTCGATAGACAATAAAGAGTATACTTTATTTTTAGAAAATTTACGAAATAATAATTCTCAAATAGATAATGTATATAACTATAATTATCAAGATGGAATATTGTATCCATTAAATGATGATAATATAAAATATGATATAAACTGTACTACAGAAGTTCCTAGAACAGAAGATAGATTAAATAGAATAAATATTGAGGAAGATCTACGAATTTTATTTACTGCTAAAGGGAATACTCATACTATACTTAATAAAGTTCTAAATCCAGCTTCTAATGGAAATATTAACTTTATTAGTAATGAAGTTCTTTGTTCATTTAGTGAAAGAAAAATGGATTTATTATTAGGAACAGATCAAAATAAATGTTTATTAATTGAACTCAAAAATTATTTTGTTTTTAATGGAAATATTTATAATCAGATTAAAGAGTATGGGAGATGGGTCTGTGCATACAAGAAGCAATATAATGAAATTATACCTATTCTTATTTTAAAAGCACCAAGGGATGTTGCAAAGCGAAAGAATAGTAAATATTATAAATATTTATCAAAAAGTGATAAAGAAAATAATATAACTTCAATATGGTATAAAGATATAACTTCTAAAATTAATCATGCAAAAGTAAAATTAAAAAATGAAAATATAGACAAATTAAGTGAATTAGAAGTGTATATTTTTTTTACTAATATGAATGATGAATTAATTGATTTTAAAAAAATTTAGTTGTATCAAATTTGATACTAATATAAAAGCTATTTAATCACACACAATTAAAATAATTAGGAAAAAATTTGATAAAAAAAACTAGAGATACAGAAAATTTAAAATCGTATATTAAAAATATAGTTGTTTCAGAAGGTTTAAAGCTTACAAGTAGTTCAAGACATTGTTATCATATTAGATTTATGTTAAAAGGAGACTTGGATAGTTTTAATGATTTATTTAATAAATTTAATATTGTTGTATTAGAGTCAGATTATAGTTGTTCCTCAAAAAGTCCTACTTACATATTGAAAAATAGTAAAGAAGTAAATGGAATACCAATAAATACAGAGTTGTACTGGGTTAATAATGATGTTTCTTCTTCTCAAACGGGAAGTAAACTTTTTGCAACTAAAGATTTGAGTCCAGATTCATTAAATGTTGCAGGTGAAGAATATGTTATTGATTCTTTAATTAAAAACGTTACTGAACAAATAATAGAAAAATATAATAAATCTTGTATATCATCTCAATTAATTAACTTATTATATGCATCTAATGAAAAAGGCAAAGAAATACATCTTAAAAAAGAGTTAGAGTTTTCAAGTGACGATTTAATTGTAATATCAAAGGATTTTGGAGAAATTTTAGCTGCAATATGGGTGATGAAGAATTTTAATTTCAAGTCTATATGTTTTCCAAAAAACTCAAATGAAAAAATGATAGATTTTTATGCAGAGAGGCTAAAAATCAAATATCCTATTTCTGTTAAATCTGGAAAAGGTGGAAAAGTATTATTACAAAATATCATCGATCTTTTAAATAAAAGAGCTAAAAAAGCAAAAAAAAATATAAAAGAAGAACCTATATATAAAATAATTCAAATAGTTAATAATAATAGTGCAAAGTCGCAAATGATAAAAATACATCAATATTTAAAAACTAATATGATAAAAGATATATCAAGAATAGTTGATAAACCAGTTGAGGACATCACATTAGATTTTATTAAAGAATGGTCAAATGGTAAATCAGTAGATGAATTAAAAGATGTTTTATCTACTTGGTGGAAAGAATACTCTCAACCTAAAAAGTTTGAAGTAAAAGATCAAGAAAGATTAATTATTGCACCTTTGGGTGAAGCAATAAAATATACACTAAATAAAGATAAAAAACTTAAAGAATCTCTAGATTTTTTAGCTAAGCAGGTTTGTTTATTACAGATAAATGTTGATGTAAAGAGTGATAAAATTATATTTAATAATAGTTTTTTTAAAGATTCAACTTTTGAATTTGGTTGGCCGGGTTATTCCTCTGGAAACAAATTAGGTTTTAGGATGTTGACATAGTTAATAAAATATTTGTATAAAGTTAATAAAATATTTGTATTTTAAGTTTTAGAAAGGTATAATTTTGAGTATAGATAAATATAAAGTAAAAGAATTAATGGCAAAAAAAGAAATAAAAACTCAATCTGAACTTGCAGATTTACTAGGCATATCAAAGAATCAATTATCAAATATTTTATCTGATGAATTTGATCCTATAAAGAGTAATGTTAGAAAGATTGCAGATTTTTTTGATATTAGTCCTTTATCTATAATAAAAGATAAAAAGGAAAAAGATTGAATTATATTGGTTCAAAGCTAAAACTATCATCTTGGATTGAAGATGAAATAGCTTCTTATGTAGGGGAAAATAATTTACAAAAAATGATTTTTTGTGATTTATTTGCTGGTACAGGAATTGTGGGTAGAACATTTAAAAATAAAGTTGCAAAAGTTATAAGTAATGATATTGAAGAGTATAGTTATATATTAAATAGAAATTACATAGAAAATACTGGCTTTATAAGTAATAAAGAAAGGTATATTAACGAACTTAATAATTTACCTTTAGTAGATGATGGTTTCATTTATCAAAATTATTGTATGGGGAGTGGAAGTGAACGACAATATTTTAGTGATTATAATGGAAAAAAAATAGATACTATAAGACAAAAAATTGAAGAATGGAAAACAGAAAATAGTATAACAGATGATTTATATTATTTTTTGTTAGCTTCCCTTTTAGAAAGTGCAGATAAAGTTGCAAATACTGCTTCTGTTTATGGAGCATTCTTAAAGCATATTAAAAAGTCTGCTTCAAAAGATTTAGTTTTAGAAAATGCAGAGTTTGAAGTTACTAATAATATAAACAATGTATATAATTGTGATGCTAATGAATTAATAAATGAAATTGAAGGTGATATTCTGTATCTTGATCCTCCTTATAATCAAAGGCAATATGGTGCAAATTATCATTTACTAAATACAATAGCAAAATATGATGATTTTACCCCAAGAGGTAAAACAGGTATGAGAGATTATAAAAGGTCATTGTATTGTAGTAAAAGAGAAGTTTGTAATATATTTGATAATTTAGTTAAAAATGCAAATTTTAGATATATCTTCTTAAGTTATAATAATGAAGGATTAATGTCATTAGATGATATTAAGAATATAGCAGAAAGTAATAGGTATAAATACTCTTTTCACGAAAAAAACTATCAAAGGTTTAAAGCAGATAAAACTGAAAATAGAAATCATAAAGCAGATAATACTTTTGAGTATTTACATATTTTAGAAAAACAATAAATATTTTAAATATTTATTGTTAAATGGAGAATTTATAATATATAAATATTTAATCTTTTATTTAAGATAAATCATCCATGATCAACTTTTTTAGATAAGCAGATTTACTCATTTTTAATTCTTTAAACCTTTTTTCAAATTTTTCATAATCTTCAAGACTTAAATTTGTAGACACATTTTTAAACTTAGCTTGTGCCTTTTTAAGACTTTCTCTTCTTCTTTTATCTTTTTTTGATATTTTTTCTTTCTCTTTTTCTTTATATAAAATAGTCTTTTTTATCTCATACATATCTTTTGATAAAGAGGCTATATTATGGGATATTTTGTTAATATTTTGCGTTGAAAAATCTTCCACTTTTTCTCCAAATAATGATTATTTATAATATTATATATAATCACTACTTAATAAATATAATCGTAAAGTTTCTATATTCAAATATAAAAGGGAAAACTATGCTTATTGAATTAAAACTAGGAAAACCTGTAGAGCCAGTTGGAGATTGTGCAACATTCTACTATGAAACTGAAAATGAGTATTTTATTGATGAAATAAAAAAATATAAATGTCCATTTAGATTAGCAATGTTTCTTGATGAAGCAATGGAAGAATTTGATGATATCCAAGAACTTATCAAATTAGAACCTAATCAAAAAGTTGACTTACTTATTGATTTATTAGCTGAATCAGAACGAATGATTAAAGATCCTACTTTATTTGCATTTTCAGATAAGTACTTGGAACAAACTAATTATTTAGATAAATATGGAAATGAGATTGAAATTGAAGAATCTGATTTAACAGAAAAAAGTGATAGAAGGTATGAGATGCAACTAGATGATATGATTTATAAAAATTAATTACTTAGTAATTTAAATTATTTAAGCAGTTTTTGGGTGCCGTATGGGTGACATTAAATATCATTTAATCGAATTTATTTTAATAAAAGAAAAATAAGAATATTGCATTTATGGTATTTAGTGGCATTTAGCGTATATATTAGCCTATTCCTACCAGGCGTGCCATTTCAACTTTCAATAA
The DNA here is from genome assembly GCF_004116725.1 of Arcobacter sp. CECT 8986. Taxonomy (NCBI): domain Bacteria; kingdom Pseudomonadati; phylum Campylobacterota; class Epsilonproteobacteria; order Campylobacterales; family Arcobacteraceae; genus Arcobacter; species Arcobacter sp. CECT 8986. The sequence goes on from NZ_PDKG01000009.1 coordinate 84,369, forward strand.
AGTCTAAAATTATCTAAATATATACCATTAAATTAATTGTTTACCTCTTTCGTAATCTAATGCAAAATAATGTTTTCCATTCAAATATAAAAATAAATGGAACAAAAAAAGGGTCCTTGATAAAAAATAATCTTTAATTATATAGCTTTTTTCAGTTCTTCTAGTTTTTTCAGAATTTCAATATCATCAACTTGGTGAAGATTTAAATTATCATTTTGATAAACTCTATGTAGCAAATCAAAAATTTCTCCAAAAGAATAATGTTCTTTTGTTAATGAATCTAATATTTCAAGTACTTCTTTTCTTGATTTTTCAACCGCTGTATCAATAGTAGATTCTTTAATAGAAGGCTCAATAATTTTATTAATAAATGAATTTGGAATATTTTCTATTTTAGGGACCATCTCAAAGCCTCTATTACCTATTTTAAGTATCTGATTGAAGAATACTATGCTAATAGCAGTTTGTGATAAATCATAGTTTCTTTTATAACCCTTAGTTTCCCATTCTCCAGATTTTCTTTTTGCTATATTATTCGAAATATATGTATTTATTGAATTTACTGCATGCTTATATGTGATACCTGTTTGTTTATATGAAGCAGCACCTTTAATAGCGCTATATAGAATTGCATAACCTTCAGAAACAGAAAAATCTTCTAATATTAGTTCTAATTTTTCAATAATAGCATCTCCTATATGGTCAATGTCAAAATTATATTTTTCAAATAAATGATTTGTATATTCTTTAAGTTCTTGAAATGCAATTTCTCTCCAGAGTTCTAAGGCTTCTTCTTTTATCTCATCTATATCATAAGCTTTTATGTATTCACACTTTTTAACTATATCAGTAAAACTTAATGAATTAGAATTTGCTATATTAAGTTCAAAACTACAGATATATGGAGCGTATGAGTAATTTTCTTTTTCTTTGAATGTAATATAGTCAAGAGTGTTTTGTGTGATTTTAAATCTAATTAATGAGTCGCAGATTAATTCATTTATTATAGAAGAACCATAAGAGATAGTTGGCGCAAAATTTATTCCATCTATTGCTTCAATAGGTTTAAATGAATGGTTGACTTCATCATATAGATAAATTAAAAGTGTTAGCAAGTATGTTTTTTGCCTTAAATCTAATTCAATGAGTTGTTCTAAACCAATAACCTTTTTCTCTAATTGCTCTATTAATTTTTTTAAAGAATCAATCTTTAATTTATCTTCTGTTTCTTTTTCTTCTATCTTCTTCTCAATACAATTGTTACAGTTGCATACCATATAACTATGAGTAGGTATTATATGAGAACATCTTTTACAGAATAGTTCTTTTTTGTATCCATCATTAAAAGAGCTTCTACTATCTGGTTTATGGTACATTTCTACATTACAGTACTCACATAAAGTTGATACTTTAGTATCAGGCAATTGTTTTGTAATTTCATTTCTTTTTATTGTTAAACCATATTTTTCTAAAACTTTTGTAACAGTTTCTTCTCCATAGTAGTAATCTTTAATAAAACTGTTAAATTCTACTTCATTTAAATCTTGTATGTTCATTTATATTCCTGTAGTAGTAGTTAAAAAGAATTATATAATATTATTTATAATGTTCACTAAGGTTATATAAGATTAAATTCCTTTTAACTTATCAACATAGTCTCTAATATTTAACAAGAGGTAAAATTCCTACTTTTTGTAACTTAATAGAGTATAGATTTTATATTCTTTCCATATGCTTGTGAATCAACTCCTATATTGTCAATGTTGTTAATTAAATAAGCCACTTCTGAAATATTACTTAAAAATTTTAATTATAATGGTTATGCTAATTATTATATTACTCAAGAAATAAAAGGTATAAAATATAAAAGAAATAGATTTTTTAAATATGAAAATAATAATGCTTATTTATTAAGCAAAGGGAAAAAAGGTTTTGTGTTTATGGAAAATGATGGAACAATACCATATAATGAAGAAAATGGGAAATATTACTTTCAAGTAGATCACATTATTCAACTTCCCAAAGTAGAAAATTAAAAATACACAAGGATGAATCCTCATAAGATAGATTCATCCTTTAATTTTATATATACTCTTAAAATTATAACTTTAACTAAAACTATTCAGTCTTAGTAAATACTTCTTTTTGTAAAATATCTGATATTACCTACATAAAAGAAGATAAATGAATCAAGAAAAAAGAGAAGAAGCCCAAATAAGAGCACTTGATGAGAGTTATGCCATCGCAACTTTTGCAAAAGATGGTACTTTAATACAAGCCAATAAAAACTTTTTAGATACTTTAGGTTATAGCTTTGATGAGGTTAAAAGTAAGCATCATAGATTATTTTGTGATGAATCTTATCAAAACTCAGATGATTATCAAAAGTTTTGGCAAAGTTTATTAAGTGGTAAGATAATAAATGAAGAGTCAAAAAGAGTAAGAAAAGATGGTAGTTCTGTCTTCTTATCTGCATTTTATAAGCCCGTATTAGATGAAAAAGGCGATATTGTAGAGATTCTTGAAATTGCTCAAGATATAACTTCAAAAAAATTACAAAATCTTAATTATGTAGGACAAGTTGAGGCTATCAATAAATCTCAAGCTGTAATTGAGTTTAAGTTAGATGGAACTATTTTAAATGCCAATGAAAATTTTCTAAAGATATTTGACTTTTCTTTAGATGAGATAGTTGGCAAACATCATAGTATATTTGTAGAAAAAAGTTATAAAGACTCAAAAGAGTATGAGACTTTTTGGCAGAAGCTAAATGAAGGAAGATTTGATTCTGGTGAGTACTTAAGAATAGCAAAAAATGGAAGACACGTTTGGATACAAGCTACTTACAATCCTATCTTTGACATAGATAACAATATAGTAAAAATAGTAAAATTTGCACAAGATATAACTCAAGAGAAGCTCTCAAGTCTTTATCACACAGGACAATTAGAAGCTATTAACAAATCACAATCTGTTGTTGAGTTTGATATGAATGGAATAATATTAAATGCAAACAAAAACTTCTTAAAAGCGATGGACTATAAGCTTAATGATATCAAAGGGAAACACCATAGTATATTTTGTGATGAAACGTATGCTTCTTCAAAAGAGTATAAAGAGTTTTGGCAAAAATTAAATAAAGGGAAATTTGATACAGGAAAATATTTAAGATATGGAAAAAATAGTAAAAAAGTATGGATTCAAGCTACTTATACACCAATTTTAGATATTGATAAAAAACCTGTAAAAGTTGTAAAGTTTGCACAAGATATTACTCAATTTGAAATAGTTAAAAAAGATCAATTAACAGGTCTTTATAATAGAGAGAAACTTCTTTTGGATATTGAAACTTCAAAGAAAAATAACCTTGCTATTATAGATATAAATAATTTCTCATTTGTTAGTGATTTTTATGGATATGAAGTAGGTGATGAACTTATATTGAAGTTTTCACAAATAGTAGTGGAACTTTTAAGTAAAGGTTCTACTTTATATAGAACAAACAGTAATAAATTTGCTGTATTAAATGAGTCTTTTACTCAAACAGAGTTTTTGGAAGCTTTACAAAGATTATCTAATAAAATAAAAAATATCTCAATATTATTGGATATTGAAGAAATTCATCCAATAGTTACTTTTGGGGTATCTTTTGAAGATAAACACAAGCTTCTTAATACAGCAGAAATAGTAAATAAATTTGCAAAAAGAAATAACAAAAGTTTAGTTATATATGCAAATGAACTAAACATAGAAAAAGAGTATGAAGAAAATATTAAATGGACAGAGATAATCAAATTGGCTTTAAAAGATGATAGAATAATAGTACACTATCAGCCAATTTATAATAACAACTCTAAAAAAATAGAGAAATACGAAGCTTTAGTTAGATTAAAAGATATAAGTGGTGAAATAATCTCTCCTTTTAGATTTTTGGATATTGCAAAAAAATCGAGACAATATATAGATATAACAAAAACAGTAATTGCAAAATCTTTTGAAAAGTTCAAAGATAATGACTTTGAGTTCTCAATAAACTTAACAGTAGAAGATATCTTAGATGATGATTTAGAAAACTATCTATTTTATATGATTGAAAAGTATAATATTGCAAATAGATTGGTTTTAGAACTTGTAGAATCTGAAAAAATCACAACATATGAACCAATATATAAATTTATAGAAAAAGCAAAAGCAATAGGATGTAAAGTTGCAATTGATGATTTTGGAAGTGGATATAGTAATTTTGAATACCTAGTAAAAATAAATGCTGACTTTGTAAAAATTGATGGTTCTATTATAAAAAGAATACTTGATGATGAAAATTCACTTGAAATAGTAAAATCAATGTTAAACTTCAGTAAAAAGATGGGTATAAAAACAATCGCTGAATTTATCTCAAGTAAAGAACTTCAAGAAAAAGTAAGTAGTTTAGAAATAGATTATTCACAAGGCTTTTATATTGGAAAACCAAAAGAAGATTTAGTATAAATCGGGAGTGTTAGAAATTTTGAACGAACTCTTTTTATTAAAGACCTTATTCCAGAAATTCCAACTATTTCACCTTCCCAAACATACTGTTCTATTGTGTCTAAAGATACAGAAATATTTGGTGTTTTACATAGTAAACTTAAAAGTCTTCTCTCTTTTTGAGTTAGTTTGATTGAGTTTTTATTTTCATCATAAAGTATCTCTTCTTTTATATTGTAATGAAAATTATTACAAAATAGTATCTCTTCTTCTTGTGTACACAATAAATCAACTTTGCACTCAAGTTCATAGATATAAAAAGGTTTTTTCAAGAAGTCATTGCATCCACTATTGTAAGCTTTTTTTATTGTTTCAAACTCTATATTTGAACTTATTATAATTGCAGGTGTTGTTTTATCTCTATCTCTTATCTCTTTTAATAAATCTAATCCATCAAGTGAAGGTACATTTATATCTAATATAAAGCAATCATATCCATTTACTATTGAATATAAAGCCTCTTGTCCATCTTGAAACCAATCAACAATTAGTCCTTTTTCTTCAAACATCTCTTTTATTATTTCAGAAAGACTAACATTGTCTTCTAATAGTAAAATCTTCATTATTTTATACTCTCAGATATTGGAATTGATATAGATACTCTTGTACCATTTAGAATTTGTGTTATTTTTATTTTACCATGCATTTTATTTTCAATAATCAATTTTGCCATATATAAGCCAAAACCATCCCCTTTACTTTTAGTTGTAAAAAAAGGATTAAATAGCTGGCTGATTATCTCATCTTTTATTCCACATCCATTATCTTCAATGAATAATTCAATGTTATTAGTGTATTTATAAAGAGATAATTTTATTTTACCTTTTAATGAATTATTTGATTTTTTTGCACTACTTATTGCATCTTTTGCATTGTTGATTATACTTACAACTACTTGTTTAAATTCATTTGGATAACCATATGCAAAACAGTACTCTTTTGATTTATTTTCATAATCTAGCTCAATATGAGAATATTTTAAAGAGTGTGAAAGAAGAGTAAGAACTTCTTTTAATCCTGTATCAACATTAAAAGCTTTAGGCATATTTGAAGGTCTTATAAAATCTCTAAATCCATCAATTGTATCGCTCATATAAATTGTTTGTGTCATGATATTATCATAAAATATTTTTATGTCATCACTTGTAAGTTTATTCTTTTTATCATAATACATCATTTTATGCGCAACTGCTGATAACTCTACCAAAGGATTTTTCCATTGATGTACAATTGCAGATAACATCTCTCCAACTTCTGATAATTTTGATTGTTGGATGATAAATTGAGTATTTACTTCAAGTTGTTTTTTCTCTGTTATATTTGTGATAATTGAAACTGTTCCTGCATTTTCACCTTTATTATCTAAAAACATTTGACTTGTTAATCTATATATCTTTTTTCAATTTTTATATAACTCTCCAACAGAAGAGAAATGGGAAGAGATAAAAGAGAAAAAAGTTTTATTGGAGTGGTTTATCCACTCTGATGACAATAATCATAATGAAGCTTTAAAGTTGTGGGAAAATCTCATAATAATGAAACTTATTTAGATTTAGCAGTTGATTATACAGATTTATTTATATGTGATGAAATGTATTTAAAAGCACCACCTTATGGCTCTTTTTATTTAGATATTTCAGGAGAATTATATTCAAAAGAGTCTGATATTGTAAAAGACTTATATACAAAATGCTCTTTTTTTACAAAAACATTATTAGGTCAACCAGCTGATTTTATAGCAATAGAATTAGAGTTTATAAGTACACTTCTTTTAAATTTACATAGAGATGAGATATTTAAAGAAGTATTATTATCTTTTCTAAAACAAAGTTTTTTACCTTGGGTGAAAACATGGACAAATGATCTTAAAACAAACTCAAAAAGTTACTTTTATAAAGGGCTTGCTTTTCAAATAGAAGATTATTGTGATATGTTAATTGAAGAGTTTGATATAAAAGATTATGAAAAAAAAGTTTATAGAAAAGCATCATAAAATAAAATATTTATAACCTTTATATTAGTAGTGACTTAATTTATATTTTGTTATTATATATAAAAATATAAAGGTTGTTTTTGCAAGATTATTATTTAAATATTAGTTTAGGAATGATTATTTATTGTTTTATTGCAATATTTAGTTTAGCTCTTTTTGTATATGCAAAAGAAGTTTTAGTTTATGAGCGAAAAGAAAAAATAGTTTATATTAAAAATACAAAGAAAGAAAATTCATTTTCAATTGCAAAAACATATGGTTATGGTTTTTTATGTGGAGTTTTTATTTTATGTTTGGAAAATAAACAAAGACTTTTAGATTTAGATATATTTTTAATAGGATTACTTATTTTATCTATTTGTCTTTTTATTGGTTCATTTTATGAAGAGTCTTTAAATAAAAAAAGAGAGTATAAATTATCAAGTTTTCTAAATGCTTTAGATGGTATTTTTTACAATCTTATTCCTGCGATTATTATATATATGATAAACCATCAATTTTTTACTAATGATTTAGAAACAAAAGATTATATATTTGCTTTAATACTGTTCTCTTTTTCTTGTACTTTTTTATCTATGACTCATCTATTTAAAAGTATATATTATCAAAGAAGATAAAACTACGACCAAAGTTGTAGTTTTGGTATATGAGATACAGCTTTTATAATATCGGTTTTTGAAATTATTCCTACAATAATATCCTCTTCATTTACAATAGGAATAGCACCCAATTTAAAATCAAGCATTACTTTACAAACACTTCTAATATCTGCATCTGGGTCAGCTGTTATTACTTCTGGAAGATAAAGGTCTTCAAGTTTTCTTTGTAGTATCTCTTTTGAGTTATCTAAATCATCCATTAAATAGTTTAATATTAGTTTTTTATCTATTAGCCCAACTATCTTTTTTCCAAAAGATACTATTGGAATGTGGCTTACTTTTTTATCTTTTAGTAAATCATATGCCTCATCTAAAGTAGCACTACTATCAATATATATTATATTCTTTGTCATCAAGTCTTGTACATGATAAACTTCTTCTGAAGTATCAAGATTTGCCATTTTTTTATAGGCATTTACAGCTTCACTATCTGCTTGATTATTTGGGTTCTTTTTATTTTTTTCTTCATTATCAAGGTAGTTTTGAAATAATGTATCATCATCAGGTTTTAATCTTGCTTCATTTGGTGCATCAAGATTTTTTAGTTCATATAAGTTATCAGCTGTACTTCTAAAACCTACATTACCCTTGTTATATATTGCAAACATAATAACTACCTTTTGTTTATTTATAAAATAATATAAAATTTATATTAATAATATCTTAACATAAAATTCAGTCAGAATATACTTTATTTCTTCCTGTATCTTTTGCTTTATATAGATTTTCATCTGCTTTTTTATAAATTTCATCAATATCTTTTATATCTTTTGCTTTTTGCACTGTAATTCCAAAAGATGCAGTTACAAATGATGAAGCAGTATTTTTAATATGTTCTATACCTAGTTGTTCTATACCATCTCTTATTTCATCAATATATTTTATAGTTTTTTCTTTTTGTGTATCTCTTATTACAATACCAAACTCTTCTCCACCTAATCTAAAGCATAAGTCATCTGCTCGATTAAGTCTTGATTTTACATATGTTGAAACTTTGTTTAAAACCATATCTCCTTTTAGGTGACCATATGTATCGTTATAGTATTTAAAATTATCAATATCAAAAATACAAAATGTAATATAATCATTATTTCTTTTAGCAGCATTTATTATTTTTGGAAATACTTCATTGAAGTATCTTTTATTATAAAGTGTTGTTAATTCATCTGTAATTGATATCTCTTCTAATCTTTTTTTATTTGTAATATTCTGTTTTATTGATGTATATCCTATCTTTTTGTTGTTTTCATCATATATTGGAGAGACAACAATATCAACCCAAAAAACAGAGCCCTCTTTATCAATATTTTTTACTTCGCCTTTCCATGTTTGATTATTTCTTAGTGCATTCCACATATTATCAAAGACTTTTACATTCATATCTTCATGTTTTAATATATGATGAGGTTTACCTACAAGCTCTTCTTCTTTATATTTTGCTGTGTTACATAGTGCTTTTGATACATGAGTTATTTTTCCTTCTGTATCTAAATTTAAAAGTAGCACATTATCTTCTACAACTTTTAGATATCTTTTTCTTTCATTCTCTATTTTTTTTCTTTTTTTTATCTCTTTATTTAGTTTCTTATTTGTTTTTACAATTGTATAAATTACAGTAGAGAAAATAAAACATATTGCCAGAGTTGATAAAAACATAAAAAGATAGTTATTCTCTTGGGTATATTTTACAGATATCCAATTATTAAATATTCTATGATGTGTACTTTCATTAATTGAAGCAAGAGCTTTATTGAAAATAGATACAAGTTCAGGCTTGTCATTTCTTAATCCAATATGCAACTCCCAAGGATAGTTTAAATCTCCAGATATTTTCATCTCACCAAAATATTTTTTTTGTATCAAATATCCAGCTGTTGCAACAGTATCAACAAACCCATAAAGTTTTGAGTTTTTAACTTTTTTATATCCTTCTTCTACTGAGTTTACTTCAATTATATTTAGATTTGGATACTTTTCTAATAGTTCTTTAGGAAAAGCATACCCTTTTACAATTCCTAGTGGTCGATGAATTTCTCCAATATTATCAATAAATATCTCATTCATCTTTGTTACGATAACCAAAGGTAGTTTTAAATATGGTTGTGTAAAATTTAAATAATTAGAACGCTCTTTTGTTTTTACAACTAAAGGTATAATATCACATCTTCTATCTTTTGCATATTCTAATGTTTGTTCCCAAGATTTTGTAACCACAAGATTTATCTTAATATCTAAAAACTCTTTGATAATTTTTATATAATCTGAGCCTAATCCAATGTAATTTTTGTTGTCAATTTTATCCATTGGCATCCAGTCTGGATCAACACACATATTTAGTTGTTTTAAATTTTTTAGATATATCTTTTCATCATCTGTTAAAAGTGAATTTGAGTTAATTGGTAGATTAGTTATATTTTTGGCAAATAAACAAATAGATAAAAAAAAGAAAAATAGAATAATTTTTTTCATTTTGACACCTTTTGTTTATTGTACCATAAAATTTAATTAAAAGCTGTATAAAAAATCACACTTTGTGTTATAAATTAGGCAAGTGAATAACAAACGAGATACCAGAAGGGATATCTTGAATAAAGATTCTACCTTGCATATTGTTCTCAACAATAATTTTTGTCATATATAGTCCAATACCTGTTCCTTTTCCTTCCTCTTTTGTTGTGAAGTATGGCTCAAATATCTTCTCTTTTATACTCTCTTCTATTCCCCCTGCATTATCTTCTATCTCTATTATTACATTATCTACTGTTTGATGTGCTTTTATTCTTATCTTCCCATCTTTTATATCTTTCTCTACTATTGCATCTTTTGCATTTGATAATATATTTAGTATTCCTTGTGAAAACTCATTTTCAAATCCATATACTTTGATATTTTCTTCTATATCTTCTTCTAATTGTATTTGATGATTATGTAATGTTGATTCCATTAGATATATTGCTTTTTTTATTGTTTTTGCTACATCAAATAACTCTTTTTCTTTATTTGGTTTAAAAAAGTTTCTAAAATCATCTATTGTTTTTGACATATTAGTTGTCAGCATATTTGCTTTATCTACACTTCTTTGTAGAAACTCTTCATTTAAATCTCCCATTTTGTATGCAAATTGGATATTTTGCATTACTAATCCTAGGGCATTTAATGGTTGTCTCCATTGATGTGCTATATTTCCTATCATCTCTCCCATTGCTGCTAATTTACTTTGTTGGATTAGCATTTGCTCTTGTTTCCTTTGTTTATCTATCTCTTCTTTTACTTTTATTTTTAGTTCATATTTTCTTTTTTCTTGATAGTTAATATATGAATATATTATTAAAATAAGTGCGATAAATAAGATTGAAATAATTGTATTGAAAACATAAATCTGTTTTTTACTTTTTATATATAAATCTCTTCTAAAATGTGTTTCAATATTTAAATCATCTTTTATTTTCAAATTTGATATGATGAACTCATCATTAAAACTATTTTTTACTTTTATAGAAGGTAAAAAATTACTATTTTTTGTATACATAAAGTCATTTGGCATTTTATCTCTAATCATAATACTTTTAAATAGATTGTTGTTTAAACTTTTAATATTAAGAAGTTTTCCCGTATATATATACCCTCTAATTTCTCCTGTTGAATCACTTCTTAAAATATTTGATTTTACTACATAAAAGTATATATCTTCAAGTTTTAAAATTGTAGGTTTGTCTTCTTTTTCATAACTATTTAAAAGTGTTGATATAAACTTTTTTTTGTCATTTATAAACGTTGAAAAGTTAGAATAAATAGTGTCTTGTTTTAAGTTTACAAAGACCATAAATGCAAGATTTAAATCCTCTAAAGTTGAACTATCTTTTCTAAAGTTTTGAAAAATATAGTTGCTATTTCTGTTTTTTATAAATTCATACGTATCATCCCAAATAGCATAATCATTTGATATATTTTTTGCATCTGTAATTGCATCATCTATTTTCGTAATAAGTAAGTCAATTCTATCTTTATTCTCTTGTATTTCTAATGTCTTAAAATCACTTATAAAATAGTTATAAGTAAATAGATTAAATAAAATCAGGTATAAAATAAATAGTGTCATAATAATGTATTTATTTTTGAAAAGAGCTTTCAAGTAGGTGACCTTTTAAATTTTTCTAAAATTATATCGTTAAATTTTAAATTTTGCAATTTAAAAGAATTATTTAAAAATTTTCAATTCTTTTAATAAAAAAATCAATTTATTAATTAATTTTTTTTCATCTAAAATTACCACCAAAAGCCACTTATATGATGTTTGTATAGTTTTTAAGTTTAATTTTAGAATATTTTTTTGTTTATAGATTATAATTCGCTTGTAGAATAAGGAATTGGATTTAAGAGCTTCTATTAGTAAATAATTTACTATAAAATTAGAAGTGTTTAGGTGTACTCTTAATGTAGAGTAGATTTGTACTAAAAAAATTGAACTTATAATAAGTTAAATAGGGGTATAAATGTTAAAAATAGTTCTTGCTATTTTTTTTGCAGCTTTCTTAAGTTATGCTGCGACTGATATTGAGACTAATGACACTGAACAAGTTGAAGAGATTCCTGCAATTAGTTTATGTGATAAAGTTTACGATGATTGTGCTTTAAAGTGCGAGGATAGTGATGATAAAGATAATGCAAAATGCTATGCAAATTGTGAAAAACTTTATGAAAAATGCTTAGAAGAGAATACTACGGAACAAACAGAAGAAAAGTAGTGTTTTTAGGCCTTATTCTACTTAATCGTAGGGAGATTTAGATTGAGTCAGGTAGATAATATAATCAATTCAAATTTAGAAATGATTGCCACTATAAAAAAAGAATTAAAAAATAGACAATTTGAACAAGCAGCGCAACTTTTTATTGATAATAATTTGTCATTTGAAGAGTTTATAAAAGTAGAAGATTTAAATGATGAAGATTTTGTGCAGCTTGCAAGTAAACTTATTGAAAAAAGTTTATGAATCGGGGAGAAAATGAAAAAAATTAAAAATGAAGACATTGTAAAAGACTACTATGAATATTTATGGAATAAACAAAATAAAGATTATATTGATATTTTGTTTGATGATGAAATAGAGTTTCATGGTTCATTAGGTATTCAAACTAGCGGTAAAAAAGAGTTTGAAGAGTATATGGACAATATCTTAACTGGTATTCCAAATCTTTATCATGGAATTGAAATTATGATAAAAGAAGATGATAGAATAGCAGTAAGAGCTGTTTATAACGGTACTCATAAAGGGAAACTATTTGATTACGAAGCTACAAATAATAGGGTTAAATACAATGGTGCCTCATTTTTTAAATTTAAAGATGGAAAAATTGTAGATGTTTGGGTTTTAGGAGATTTAGCAAGTCTACTTAAACAAATAGAAAATGGTTCAAATAAGTAATTATATATATTGTAAAGATAATATTTTACAATTAGACATGCCAACAAGACTTTTCCCAAATCCATATTATGATTATCCATATATGATAATTGATGATTTTTTTTCAGAAAATAGTATTAAAGAATTAAATAGATTATTAAGAATAGATGATGATATTGAAGAAGCAAAAGTTAGAAAATTAACAAGAATTAATAGTATAGATAAGAAGTTAGATAAAAGCATTAGAAAAACAAAAATTCATAAAATTCCTACAGAATTTGACGAATTGTATCAAAAGCAATTCCAATTCTATCAAAAACAAATTGAAGAGTTTTTCAAAATGGCACTTACAACTTCAACATCTGTACAAATTCTTGAATATACTAAGGGATGCTTTTATAAAGCTCATAGTGATGATTCTAATATGTTATTGAAAGATGATAAATTAGTAGGTTTTAAACCTGTTGCAGAACAAAGAAAAATTACTACTGTTCTTTTTCTATCTGATGATTATGAAGGTGGTGAATTAGTTTTTAATTACCTTTATAACAAAGATGAAGAAGTTGTTCAAATAAGAGGGAGAAGTGGACAAATGGTAGTTTTCCTTAGTAATCCTGTATTTACTCATGAAGTAAAAGAGGTTAAAAATGGAAATAGATTTACACTAGTTCAATGGCATGACGCAGTTTTAAATTAGGAAATAACAATGGAAGATGATGATGACGATTTTACTATGGGTAGTTTGATACCAAAGTATTTGAATAAATCAGATTCAATCTATCAAATAGTCTTCTTTATTTCAAAAAAAGAAGACTATTCAAGTGCAGCAAAAGTGCTAATATCACAAAGATTGAAAATTGGATATTTGTTTTATTCACAAATGGTTTCAAAACTACAAATTGCAAAATTAGTAGATACTATCATAAAAAAAGGATAAGAAATCTCTTTCTTATCCTAAAAATTCAATAATATCAACAGCAGCAGTAGCACCATCACCAGCAGCACAAACAACTTGCTTAGCAGCATCGATTCTAACATCACCAGCAGCATATAATCCAGCTAAAGAAGTTCTCA
>NZ_PDKG01000010.1 GCF_004116725.1 Arcobacter sp. CECT 8986
GTTTTTTATATATCTAGTATATTCAGTTTATAAAGATTACTCTCTTTACCAAACTTCTCTGTTAAAGAACTCTCACTTCTTCCTTTCGGCCTCAGCGAATTTGGACGGGAATTATAGTCTCTTTTTTACTCTTTGTCAAGAGCTTACGCTTAATTAAAGCTTAAATTTGCAATTTCTTTCGCCTTATGTCTTTATATTACCGTTTCTTTGGGTGCTTTTATTGTCGTTCTCTATATCTTATAGAGATTATCTTTGCCTTTTCTCTTTATACCCTCTTCTCTTTTATATATTAATAGTTTATATATCTATTATGTTTACTTTATATACTAGTTGTTAATAATTCATTTATATTAATTAAGTATTATTTTAATAGTGTGATAGCAACTATATGTTTAATGAATTAATTAATAAAAACATATTAGAATTACATCACTATATTATAAGAATAAAAAAAAGGATTTAAAATGTATAATAGAGATTATTTAGAACAATCTCAAAATCATACAGCACACGACTCTTCAAGAGTTGAACTTATGAGCTTTTTAAAAGCTACATATCAATTATTTGCGGGATCACTTTTAGCAGCTACTGCAGGTGCATATATCGGTTTAGATATTGTTGCATATCTTGCAGGTCCATTAATGTGGGTATTATTTGCTGTTGAATTAGGGTTAATTTTCTTTGTAATCCCTAGAGTAAAACATACTCCAGGTGTAAACCTTGCAGTATTATTTGCATTTACATTTATTACAGGACTTACAATTGCTCCTTTATTAACAGCGATATTTGCAATGCCTAGTGGTGCTGCTATAGTTGGTCAAGCATTTTTAATGACTGCTGTAGCGTTTGGTGGAATTTCAATGTTTGCTATGACAACAAAAAGAGATTTTTCATCACTTGGTAAGTTTTTATTTATTGCATTAATTATTATGATTGTTGCAGGTATTTCTAATATCTTTATTCAATCATCAATGTTTCAATTAATTATTGCAAGTGCAGGTGCTTTACTATTTTCTGTATTTATCCTTTTTGATACACAACAAATCATTAGAGGTGGATACGATTCTCCAGTTGAAGCAGCTTTATCACTATATTTAGATTTCTTTAATCTATTTGTATCTTTATTACAAATTTTAGGAATTATGAATAGTGATGATTAATTAGTAACTCCTCTTTTTAGGAGTTACTTCACTAACTACAAATATGAACAGAAATAACTTACGATTAATTGATGCTAATTTAAATAGATTACGAGAAGGTATTAGAGTAGTAGAAGATATCTTTAGATATATCTATGATGATAAAGAGAATGCATCAAGACTTAAACAACTAAGACACAAAGCACGAATTGATTTAAATAATGACTTATTATCATCAAGAGATATTAAAAATGATGTATTAAAAAAGTCTACAAAAAGTGAACAAAATAGAGATAGTCTTTACTCAATATTAGTAGCAAACTTTAAAAGAGCTCAAGAGAGTGCAAGAGTACTTGAAGAGTTTACTAAATTAATTTCAACTAATGATAGTGAAAACTTCAAATATATTAGATATGAACTTTATGATTTAGAAATTGTCTTAACAAAAATAACTTCAAACTCTAAATAGTTAAGAGTATATTCTTTATATAACTTCTTAGCATCTTTGAAAGATAAAGAGCTTCCTCCACTTACACCAGAGTTTTTAATATAATCAAACATCAATTTTTTATCATCAAACTCTAAATTATAATTATAAATTTCAAATTCACAATTAAAACTATGTTCAAACGCTTTTTTTATCTCTATTGATGAAAGTATTGGTGATTTGCTATTTGTGATTTCTTGAATAGTTTTAAAGGTATTAGAAGTAAATAAAACAGCATTTATATTATCAGTACACTCTTTAAGCTTTGATACTAATTTTGTCAAATCTTTTGACCATTGCATTGCAGAAGAAGATAAAACAATATCAAAATGTTTATCTTTTAAAAAATCAAAAAAGTCTTTTGAATCAAAATCAAAACAATTAATTTTAATATTATTTGCTCTTGGATGTAATTGACACATTGAACTTGAGAAATCAATAGCATCATACTCTTTGATATTCCAATTTATATTTTTATAAACTTGTCCTGAACCACATCCTAATTCTAAAATCGTTTCTGGATTGTTTTTTATTTCTCGAACTAATGCTTTTGCAATGATTTGTTGTATTATATTATTGTTGTTATAATCTTTAGCGTGTTTTGTAAATTCATTTTTTACAGACATTTGTTAGAATTATCTCTTTTTAAATAATTTGTTAAATATACTTAAGGATTATTTTAGCTTTTTCTTAATAAGTTTTAGATAAAATATACAGCATTTTTAAAAAAGGACAACAAATATGACCTCTACACTATTAATAGTTCAATTTGTATTAGCTATTATATTAACAATAACAATCTTACTTCAAAAAAGTTCAAGTATTGGACTTGGAGCATACAGTGGAAGTAATGATTCTTTATTTGGGGCTAAAGGACCAGGTAACTTTTTATCTAAAGCTACAATGGCACTTGGACTAATTTTTGTAATTAATACATTAGTTCTTGGGTATATGTATAATCAAGATAAAACAAAAAGTGCTGTAGATACAGTAAAAATCGACACACTAATTCCAAATAAACCAGAACAAAATACACAAAAAACTGCACCAGCTGCACCAACTGCACCTAGTGTTCCACAAACAAAATAATAAAAAGAAGTAGGAAGTATGAGATTTTTACTACTTCTTTTTATCTCTTATTATTACTTAAATGCAAATGCTCACATATTTGTATATCATAGATTTGGGGATATAAAGCATGCAAGTACAAATACAACGTTAAAAGAGCTTGAAAAAGAGTTTAAGTACTTTAAAGATAATGGATACGAAGTAGTAAAATTATCAAAAATAGTAGAAAGAATAAATAGTAAAAAAGAAGTTCCTGATAATTGGGTTGCTTTAACTATTGATGATTCATATAAAAGCTTTTATGAAAATGGTTTACCTATATTTAAAAAATATAATTACCCTTTCTCTTTATATGTTTATGTAAAAGCAACTCAACAAAGATATGGTGATTTTATGTCTTGGAAAGAGATAAAAGAGGCATCAAAATATGGGGAGATTGGATTACACTCTTACTCTCACCCTCACCTTACAAAAATCTCTTTGGATAAAGTTAAACAAGATACGAAAAAATCTCTTGAAATTTTTGAAAAAAATTTAGGATTCAAGCCAAAATCTTATGCTTATCCTTATGGAGAGTATAATCAAAAAGTTCAAGATCTTATAAAGTCTTTTAATTTTGATTATATACTAAATCAAAATACAGGAACTGTAACAAAAAATTCAAATGTTTATGACATTAATAGAATTGCGCTTGTTGGAAAAGTAAATTTAGAACAAAAACTAAAATACAAAACATTAGATGCACAATGGATAGAACCAAAAGAGTATCCTAAGAATGGTATTTTAAAAAAAGTAAAAGCCAAAATCAATCCAAGTATAAAAGAGATAAAACTTTATGTTACAGGATATGGTTGGCAAAATATAAAAGTTAAAAATGGTATAATTGACAAAAAATTAGACCTTCAACTTAAAAAATCAAGAACTAGAGTAATATTAAGTACAGATTACTTTACTATTGCAAATAAAATTATAATTCAAGATAAAAAATAAGGAGAATATATGTTAGAAGATATCTACGCTGAAACAAAAGAGAATATGGATAAGTCTATTGATTCTTTAAAAAGAGACTATAAGACTTTAAGAACTGGTAAAGTTTCTACATCAATTTTAGATGGAATTAAAATTGACTATTATGGAACACCTACAGAGTTAAACCAAGTAGCTTCAGTTCTTGCTCCAGATGCAACAACAATTGTAATTTCACCATGGGAAAAACAACTTGTAAGTGATATTGAAAAAGCTATCAATGAAGCAAACATAGGTGTAAATCCAAATAATGATGGTGAAGCAGTTAAACTTTTCTTCCCTCCAATGACTGTTGAGCAAAGAAAAGAGACAGCAAAACATGCAAAAACTATGACTGATAATGCTAAAGTTGCAATTAGAAATGTAAGAAAACACTCTAATGATAAAGTAAAAACATTACACAAAGATAAAGAAATCACTGATGATGAAAACAAAAAAGCATTAGATGAAATTCAAAAAATCACTGACGGATATGTAGCTAAAGCTGATGAGACTTTAAAAGTTAAAGAACAAGAAATTTTAACGGTATAATCTAATGAACGTAGAACAAATATATAAAGATGCTAGTGCTTTACTAGAGGGACATTTCAAATTAAGTAGTGGTAACCACTCACAATTTTATCTTCAATCTGCAAAAGTTTTAGAAGATCCAAAAACTGCAAAACTTTTAGCAGAAGAACTTGCTAAACAGATTAAAGATAGTGGACTTAAAGTTGATGCTGTTTGTTCACCTGCTCTTGGTGGATTAATTGCAGGGTTTGCTTTAGCAACTGCTCTTGATGTAAGATTTATTTTCGCAGAAAGAGTTGATGGAGAGATGACTATTAGAAGAGGTTTTGAAGTAAAAGAGGGTGAAAAATACATTATTTGTGAAGATATTATCACAACTGGTGGAAGTGCACTTGAAGCTGCAAAACAAGTAGAAAATGCAGGTGGAAATATTCTTGCATATGCAGCTCTTGCAAATAGAGGTTTTTGTTCAAGAGTTGGAAGTGATTTAGAAGCTAAAGATAATTGTAAATTACCTTTAGATAAACCACTTTTTGCATTAGATGATTTTACATTTGAAATGTATTCTCCTGAAGATTGTCCAATGTGTAAAGAAGGAAGCGTTGCTTATAAGCCAGGAAGTAGAGGAAACTAATGGCTAAATGGAGAGATGTAAAACAAAATAGAATAAAAAATGATTCTAATAAAGTTCAAGAAGAGTATAAATCTTCTTGTGCATCTCTTTTTTCTAGATTTAAAGCCTTTGTTACAGACTCATTCTTAATCACTACTCCTATTATTTATATTGTTATTTATTTAGTATTTGGAAGTGGTGATGCATTTTCTCAAAATAGACTTTTAGGATGGAGTTATATTCTAAGTACCGTTTTAATTATCATAAGCTTTTTTTGGTATGTTAAAACACAAACTCCAGGAATGAAAGCATACAGCCTAAAAATTGTAACTTCAACAAAACAAAGAATTAATATCTTTCAAGCAGTGATAAGATATATCGCTACACTTATATCAATAGTAACTCTATTTTTACTGTTGCTACCATTTTTTAATAAAGATAAAAAGACTTTTCAAGACTATATTTCAAGAACAATAATAATTGAAGAATAATGCTATTTTTTAGATTATCAGCATTTTACTTTTTCTATTTTGCTGCAGTTGGTATTTATGTAATTTTCTTACCAAAAGTTTTAAATGATTTAGGATATACAGAATTACAAATCGGTGTTATTTTTGCACTAGCTCCTTTAATGAAATTTATCACTCCTTTTTTATTTTTAAAACATATAACACTTAATCAAAATGTCTTTAAGTTTGCACTATTTGGTTCTGTACTTTGCTCTTTTTTATTATATATTACACTTAATAACTTTTATTTACTAATGTTAAATAACGCAATATTAGGTGCTTGTTTAAGTATGATATTGCCCTATTTAGAAGTAATTTCAGTAAAAGACTTAGGTAAAGACAAATATGGTAAATCAAGGCTTTTTGGTTCTATTGGTTTTATGATTATTACTTTAGTTCTTGCAAGAGTTTTAAATGAACCCACAACAGCAATACATTTCTATCTTTTTGTAAATATCTCAACTGTTATATTTGCATTGTCTTTATTAAAGTATGATACAACTTATGAGAAGAAAGATGAAGATACACAAGAGCCCTTCTCTTTTATGAAACACTGGACTTTTTGGTTAAGTCTATTTTTCATGCAGATAAGTTTTGGAGGGTTTTATAACTTCTTTACAATTTATGAAACATCACATGGTGTTGATATAAAAACTGTATCTTATCTTTGGACTTTTGGAGTTTTATGTGAGATTGCAATGCTTTACTATCAAGCACCAATTTTACAAAAGAATTTAGTTGGTATAATAAAATTTTGTTTATTAATAACATCATTTAGATGGTTACTACTTTATCTTTTCCCTGATTCACTTATGGTTACATATATAACACAAGGAATCCATGCTTTCTCTTTTGCATTATTTCACAGTGCAGTACTTATGTATCTATACTCACTTTATGATAATAAAAAACTTGCTCAACAATTTATGTTTGGTGTAGCATATGGACTTGGTGGATTTTTAGGTGCATTAATTGCTGGTTACTTATATGGGGAAAATCTATTTTTATATTGTAGTATTTTTGCTTTCTTTGCTTTTGTTTCTATATTCAAAAGAAAATAGAGAGTTACTCTATTTCCATTATCAATAATTTAATATTCTTTTTTTCTTGAATCTCTACTAATTTCAAGCCTTCAACATTTGTTGCCATAAATTCTGCAATAGTTTCAGTATTATTAACTGCTAAATGCTTTAATAAAGCACCTCTATAATGTTTCGCCCAATGACTTACTACTTTTCCATCTTTAATAAATTTAAATGTTAAAACATTAGCTTTTTTGATTTTGTAGAACTTCTCATAATACCCTGCTCTTAAATCAATTATCTCTTCACCTAAGTATTTATCTAAACTATCTGTGAAATTATCTTGATAAAACTTTTCTACATTTATATTAGGAAGTTTTGAACCTTGCTTATATTTATAATCAGGAATTAAATCATCTGCTTTAATTGGACCAAATAGATTTGAAAAAAGTACTACATTACTATCTATGTACTCTTTTTGTTTCTCATCTAAACTATTATATTCTATTGCGTCAAAAGCAACACCATTATATCTTTGAATAGCTTTCATAGTTGATTTATCTTTTAAACTTTGTTTATACTTTTGTACTTCATCAAGTTTTTTTAAACCAAACCATTTTGACAACTCTTCTATTGATGATTTTCCTGTAAAATCTTCATATATATCAAAAACTTCTTCTCTTTTTTCAAATAACTCTTCTAAAAAAAAGTTTTGTTTACAAAAAGGCTTATCTTGCCCTCCACTATTTTTTGTCTCTGCTGGTGCTAATAGTATCTTCATTTATTACCTTTATAAAAAAACTCCATCAATATAATACCATCTACCATCAACTTTTAAAAATCTACTTTTTTCTGTAAATGATGCATCTAATCCATTTTGTGATAGTTTTGCTTTAAAACTAACAAAACTCTCTTTATTACCATCTTTAAAGTCTAATATTGTAAGAGCCTGAAAGTCTGTATATTCACAGAAGTTGTTTATATCATTTATCCACGTTTGTCTATTGTGAGTAAATTCCACATTATCTTTATGAGTAGTTTCTATAATATAGTTTGCATTGCCAAGGGCATATGCACTAAATCTTGAACGCATTAACTCCAATGCATTTTTTGGTAATTTGCCATCGTGGAACTCTTTACAGCACTTTTTATACTTTTTATCACTTCCACATATACATTTTGAATTAACTGATATTTTCAAGTTTTTCCTTGTGATTTTTTATATAGAATTTTATCACAAGTTTTTAAAAATTTCACAAAAGCAAAGAAGCTTTTGTAAAACTATTTTTTATTATGATTTTGTAGAATTTTTAATTTTGTTAACTAATTTCTTTCCAAAACCTTTTATCTTTTCTAAATCTTCAACACTATTAATTTTATTACTCTTTCTATAATCAATTATAGATTGTGCTTTCTTTTGACCAATTCCTTTTATACTCATTAGCTCTTGTTTTGAAGCTTTATTAAAATCCATTGCTGCAAAAAGCATCACACAAGATAGTATTACTCCTAAGAATATTTTTTTCATTTTCACTCCTAATAAATAATTTTTTATATTATAATAAAATAATTTATTAGGTTATCTTAAAGAATATTTTTTTTAGTCTTTCTTTTTTTCTTTTTTTGTTTTTCATAAATTTTATTTGAAAAAACTAATTCAAGAGTATAATAAGTAACTGGAATAACCATCAAACATATAAATATTATATATACTAAATCTATAACTAATCCTTTTAAAATATTATTATACTTTAATGTTTTACAATTTAGCCAAAATTTTGTATTATATAAATATTACTTTAAAGGATAAATTATGACTCAATTACAATTTCCAATTGAAACTGTATCTTCTACAATATCTATTATTATTGTTTTAGGAATTTTTATTAAATTTTTCCAATATAAACAAAAACTTGATGTGCTAAAAGAGTTGGATAAAAGAAAAGATATATCAAAATTAACAACTGAAGATAAAAACTATATCAAGAAAAATTGTAAAGAGTATAAAGAAAAACAAATAAAAGTTGATGCACTAACTAGGCTTATATTTCCAATATTTATAACTATTGCAGCTATTTTATTTTTCTTTCTTCCACTTGAAAAAACATTGATACACTTAAATGTTATTATTGTTTTATACATTTACTTGCAGGTGCATAGAATCCATACAAGAAACTATGCTAAATTTTTAGAAGAGTTAAATAGCTAAAAGTTTATTGTATGTTTTAAAATCATCTTTATTATAAACTTCAAAATCAACAGGATATAAACTATTTGATTTTAAATATGATATACAATCATAAATACAAGATTGTGTATCATTGCAATATATATAAAATTTCATATCACCTTCAAAAATATCTACTGCAACTAATGAAAGCTTTTTTTCTTCTTCTAATTTTTTTAAATGGTTTTGTTCAAAACTTGTAAAAAAAGCCAAACATGCTGGGTCTGGAAACATAATATCATCTGCAATATGATATTTATGTTTTATAACTAATAGATTTTTCATAGATATCATATCTATTGCATCTAAAGACTCTTTTATTCTCAACATTTGATTTATATTTGATGTTTGTTTTAATTGCCAATTTTCCATATATTACCAATCGATTGTAGTTTTATTTAGTGATTTTAAAATCTCATTTGTTTTACTAAAGTGTTTACATCCTAAAAAACCTCTATATGCAGATAAAGGACTTGGATGAACTGAAGTTAAAATATGATGTTTTTTCTCATCAATTAATTTTGATTTTGATATTGCAGGAGTTCCCCAAAGTAAAAAAACAACATCTTTACAATTTTCATTTATATACTTAATAATATTATCTGTAAAGATTTCCCATCCTAGCTTATGATGAGATTTTGGTTTTGATTTTTCTACTGTTAAAATAGTATTTAATAATAACACTCCTTGTTTTGCCCAAGAAGTTAAATCACCATCACTACAAGTTGACTCTTTTTGTAAATCTTGATTTATCTCTTTTAAAATATTTACCATTGAAGGAGGATTTTTTATCTCTTTTGGTGTAGAAAAAGCCAATCCTTGTGCTTGACCCTCTCCATGATAAGGGTCTTGTCCTAAAATCACAACTTTTAAATTATCTAAAGAAGTAAGTTCAAATGCCTTAAAAATATTCTCATATTTTGGATAAACTATTGAAGTTTTATATTTCTCATCAATATCTAACATTAATTTTTTAAAATAATCTTTTTTCTTTTCTATTTTTATTACTTGTTCCCAAGTATCCATTTTATTCCTTAGCAATAAATATTCATTTTCTATTAATTAAAATTTCAATACTATATCATAATTTAAAAAAACGAAGGTTTAAAATGAAATCATTTCTTATTACTATTGGTGTAATAGTTTTAGCATTTTTCATACTTATTGCTACAAATATTAATAATATTCCAAAGCTAGATGAAAATGTAAATGCATCATGGGCACAAGTACAAAATCAATATAAAAGAAGAGCAGATTTAATTCCTAATTTAGTATCAACTGTAAAAGGATATGCTAATCATGAGAAATCTACTTTAGAAGAAGTTACAAAAGCAAGAGCAAGTGTAGGTAAAATAAATGTATCTGAAAATATGCTTTCAAATGCACAACAATTCCAACAATTCCAAAAAGCACAAGGTGCATTAAGTTCAGCCCTTTCAAGACTTATGGTTGTTGTAGAAAAGTATCCACAATTAAAAGCTGACAAAAACTTTCTTGCTTTACAATCACAACTTGAAGGTACAGAAAATAGAATCTCAGTTGCAAGAAGAGATTATATACAAACAGTAAAAGAGTATAACACAGAACTAAGAACTTACCCTGGAAAAATTGTAGCTGCAATTTTATACCCAGATGCAAAAGTTAAACCAACATTTACAGCATCTGCAACGGAGCAAGAAACACCAAAAGTAAACTTCTAAAATGAAAAAGTTTATTTTTATAGTTGTATCACTTTTTTTATTTAATCTATCTGTCTTTGCACAACCAGATTTTCCCAAACTTACAGGAAGAGTAGTTGATAATGCAAATTTATTAACTACTTCTCAAAAACAGACTTTAACATCAACTTTAAAACAACATGAAGATGAAACTTCTAATCAAATTGTAGTTGTTACTTTAGATAGTTTAAATGGTTATGATATTGCTGATTATGGTTACCAGTTAGGTAGATATTGGAAAATTGGTCAAAAAGACAAAAATAATGGAGTATTACTTATAGTATCCCTAAAAGATAGAAAACTAAGAATTGAAGTTGGATATGGTTTAGAAGGAGCATTAACAGATAAGATTTCACATGAAATAATAGAATATACATTAAAGCCTGAATTTAAAAAAGGTAATTATTACAAAGGAATCTCTAAAGCTGTTACTTTGATTATTCAAAGTATCAAAGGTGAATATAAACAATCAAATATAAATAATCACCATTCATCATCTGGCTTTATTCATTATACTAATTACTTTCTTTCTCAAATTCCCGATGGACTTTTTGGATTTTTGGCAATTATTATTTTTGTATTTATGCCAAAAGTTATAAGATTAATTGGGTTTTCTTTATTGTTTGGATTTTTATTCTCTTTGGTTGCTTTAACAATCACTCAAAGTGTTATTGCATTTTTTATTGTTTTTATTATTGCAACAATTTTTATTTTTATAAAAATGAAAAATAGTAAAGCAAGTAGTTCCAATTATAGTTCAAGTTCAACTTATGGAAGTTCTTCTGGATTTAGTAGTTTTAGTAGTGGCTCTAGCTTTAGTGGTGGAGGAGGAAGCTTTGGTGGCGGTGGAGCCAGTGGGAGTTGGTAATGTATTTAAGTGAAAATGAAAAAAATCAAATCTCAAAAGAGATTGAAAATTTAGAGAAAAGAAGTTCTGTTGAGTTAGTTGCTGTTATTGCAAAAAGTTCATCAAGTTATAAATATGAAGGATTGTTAGTATCTTTAGGAATAACAACATTAATATCTATAATATCAATATTTTTAGATATGAATAGTAAACTATTTTTTCAGTTACAAATATTAGTTTTTACGCTTAGTTATTTGCTAATATATAAATTTAATAATATTCCACTATTATTTATGAGTAAAAAATATAAACAATTAAAAGCTTCACAAAAAGCAAAAAAAGAGTTTAACTATTTAGGTATAAAAAATACAAAAACTCGACAAGGTATAATGTTTTATGTATCAATTGAAGAAAAATATGTAGAGATTATAACAGATGAGGAAATACAAAAGAAAATTCCAAATAAATATTGGCAAGATATTATAGATGAGTTTATCATAGATATAAAAAACAATGAATTTTCAAAAGGCTATTTAAAAGCAATTAAATCTTGCTCAAATAGATTAGTAGCTGACTTTCCTATTCAAAAAAATGATATAAATGAACTTAGCAACGAGGTTATAGAGTTATGAATAAACAAAAAGCAATTATATTTGATTTAGATGGAACTTTAATTGATTCTGTTCTTGATATTGCATTATGTATGAATGAAGTTCTTGAAGAATTAAATCTACAAACATATGAAATAGAAGAGTATAACTATTTCCTCGGTGGAGGAGTTGATGTACTTGTTGATAATGTTTTAAAAAATCCAACACAACAATTAAGACAGAAAGTAACTCAAAGATTTAAAGAAGTTTATGATTTAGCTATTCATACAAATACAAAAGCATATGAAGGTATTTATGAACTACTTGATGAACTAGAAAAATTAGATTTTAAATTAGCTGTTTTATCAAATAAACCTCATAAATTTACAATTGCTTATATAAATAGACTTTTTGATAAATATAATTTTATAGAAGTTCATGGACAAAAAGAAGATACTCCTAAAAAACCCCATCCAGCAGGTGCACTACTTATTTCTGAAAATTTAAATATTCCATGTGAAGATATATATTTTGTAGGAGATACAAAAGTTGATATGCAAACAGCAACAAATGCAAATATGACTTCAATTGGTGTTTTGTGGGGATTTAGAAATGAAGAAGAGTTGAAACAATACAATGCAAACTTTATTGTAAATGAGCCTTTGGAGATTTTAAATATTGTAAAAAAATAAAATCTAAGTCATAAATATATTTTTAACCCTAAAGAAAGATTGTATATGCAACTATTCCAATAGGAAAAAGGATTTTTTATGACTGAAGAATTAAATAGATCTATTGGCTTTAAAATAAACCAAACTGCAAATAAATTAAATCAACAATTTAACCATATTCTACAAGATTACGATATTGCTTTAGAACAAAGAGTAACTTTAGAGATAATTAGTGCTGATAAAAATATAACACAAACAAAAATATCATCAATTTTAGGAAAAGATAAAACTACAATTTGTAGAACTTTGAACTCTTTAGAGAAAAAAGGTCTTATTACAAAAGAAGAGAATAAAGAAGATAAAAGAGTTAATATTATCAAACTAACACAAAAAGCTTATAAAGTTTTAGAAGATACAGAAGAGATAATTCAAAATTATAGAAATGTATTATCATCAAATTTAGAAGAAGAAGAGATATCAGCTCTTTTTAGAATTTTAGAAAAATTAAGTATTAAAATATAAAGGAAAATATTTGAGAAAATCAGTAAATCATATATATCTAATAATCTTATTAGCTATATTATCTTCAGTTGCACCAATTGCAATTGATACTTATATACCTTCAATACCAAATATAGCAAAACATTTTGATGTTAGTATTGAAAAAATAGAATTAACGCTATCAATATTTTTAATAGGATTCTCTATTGGACAGGTTTTTGGAGGAACATTCTCAGATAGAATAGGAAGAAGAAAATCTTCAATTATTGGTCTTGTTGGATTTAGTTTTTTTAGTTTTCTTATTATTTTAAGTACTGATGTTCTTCAACTTTGGATATTTAGATTTTTTGAAGCTTTTTTTGGAGGATTTGTTGTAGTAAATTCAAATGCCATAGTAAGAGATATGTTCCATGGAAAAGAAGCTGCAAAGATATTTTCACTTATTGGAACAGTAAGAAGTATTGCGCCATTAGCTGCACCTGCAATTGGGGCATTTATTATTCACTTTTATTCATGGAAATATGTATTTTTATTTTTATGTTGTTACTCTTTATTTATAGCATTTATTGTATTTAAAACATTAAAAGAGACATTTACATACACAAAACAAAATGTAATAGAATCATATAAAACAGTACTAAAAGACAAAATGGCAATGAAAGCTATGCTTGTTCTTGCCCTTGGTTTTTCAGGATTTTTTATACTGATTGCAAAATCATCATTTATATATATTGAGTATTTTAATATCTCAACTGATTATTTTCCTTTCTTTTTTGGATTAAACTTTATTATTCTTGTTTTAATGATTAGGGTTAATGTAATTATGCTTAAATACTTTACTCAATTAGATTTAATAAAAATTGCATTGATTATTCAAGTTATTGCAGGAAGTCTATTTGCATATTTTTCAAATAGTTTAACTTTAATTCCAACTATGATTTTAATAGCTTCTTATATGAGTATGATGGCTTTTGTATTTGGTAATAGTATGGCTTTAGCAATGGAGCACTTTTCAAAAAATGCAGGAGTTGCATCTTCTGTAATTGGTGTATTACAGTTTGGATTTGGAGCAGTTATATCTTCAATAGTTTTAATGTTTCATACACAATCATTTATGCCCATTGGAATGAGTATTGCAACTATATCTTTGGTGGCCTATTTTGTAATTCGAACATACAAGAATAAGTAAAGAGTATCTTTACTTATTCTACACCTATTTCAAAAAAGTGTTCTTCAACTTTTTCATATTTTGCGATTGAACATGTTATTTTCAAAGCATTTTTATAATCTTTAAACTCTTGAATAAAAAAATCTTGAAGTTTTTTTGCATCAGTTGCTCTAAAAATAAAATATCCCAAAATATTTGTACCTCGTGAACCCGCTTTTTCTATACCAAAACTGTCAAATTTCCAATCAACACCTTTAGCAAAGAAAAATACCTCTTCTATTCTTCTAATTAGCTCATCTCTTACACTATTATTATACTCATTTAAATGTACATAAAAAGCTACATTTGTATTATAATCTTGTTGTACAAGTTTTTTTTGACTTTGTGTTATTGGCTCATTTGTTATTTTAAAATTTTCTTTCTCGATATCCATAATTTTCCTTTGGTAACAACTCTAATTGTAATTATATAAAAGAAAGATAAAAATTAGGAAAAATAAGAGGTTAGGTAGGATAAAAAAGCTTGGAAAAGTTCCAAGCTTAGTGTTCTTTTTTCTCGTT
This sequence comes from Arcobacter sp. CECT 8986, assembly GCF_004116725.1. Lineage (NCBI taxonomy): Bacteria > Pseudomonadati > Campylobacterota > Epsilonproteobacteria > Campylobacterales > Arcobacteraceae > Arcobacter > Arcobacter sp. CECT 8986. Next base: position 14,657 of record NZ_PDKG01000010.1, read on the forward strand.
GTCTATGAAGCTTCTACAATCAATACAATATCTTGCGTGAGGTTTAACTCTCAATCTTTTAATAGTAATTTCACTATCACACATCTCACAAAGACCTGTATACTCACCTTTTTCTATCTTTTTTAATGAGTGTTCAATTAACTCTAATTCTTGTTTTTGTTGTTTTTTGATATGAATATCATTTGTGTAATCTCTACTAGCAGCTGCAAAGTCACCCTCGTCTTTTAAATCCATTGTACTTAAAGACTCATGATCTTCATCAATTTTTCTTAAAGCTGTTTCAATTTTTTCTTTATTTTGTAATAATAAAGTTTTTATCTCTTCAACTTGCTTTTCATTTAATGCTTTAGCCATAACACATCCTAAATTTTTTGCGCATTATACATAAATACTTCTGTGTTATTTATAAAATGTGACAGTTTTCTAACAATTTTACAATTTAGTTATAATTTACTTAATGATTTACCCACTAAATATCCACTTGACCAAGCAAAATGAAGATTGAAACCTCCCCTATTTCCAACTATGTCTAAAACCTCTCCGGCAAAGTATAAATTTTTGCATAATTTACTTTCATAAGTTTTATTGTCAACCTCATCAGTTCTTACTCCACCGCCACTTGCCTCTGCATGTTTAAAGCCTTGAGTTCCTTCTATTTTAAATCTCATATTTGTCAAAGTATTAATAATTGCTCTTATATTTTTTGCATTTATATTAGATGATTTTATATCTTTATCTATATTATTCATCTCTAATAAAACAGAAGCTAATTTTTTAGGTACTATACCTGTTAAAGCATCAACTGCATCTGCATTTGGAATTGTTTTGAAAAGAGTTTCAAGAGTTCCTAACAGTTCATTTTTTGTTAATTTTGGAAATAGATTTATTGAAATAGCAACATCTTGATATAAACTCAAAGCATAAACAGCATATTGTGAAATATCTAAAATAGCAAAACCAGATACTCCATACTTTGTAAAAAGTATATCTCCTGTTATCTCTTTTTCTTTTTGTTTATCTATATATAGTGTAACTGTTGCTTCTTTTTTTACACCTTGTAATTTACTTTTTTGTTCAAACTGTGTATGAAGTCCCACTAAAGAAGGATAAGTTGGATTAAAACTATGATTAAATGTTGAAGCTATTGTTATTCCATCCTCAGTTGAGTTTAATTGTGGTGCAGCTTGTAAACCACTACTTATTAAAACTTTATCATAATCTTTAAACTCTTTATCTTCTGATTTTAAAATAAAACTATCTTCTTTTTTTATTACCTCTTCTATTTTAGTTTCTAATATTTGATTTATTTGTAAATTCTCAAGCTCTTTTTCTAATAAAAGTACAACAGATTTTGCTTCATTTGATAATGGATAAACTTTACAGCTATCTTTTATATCTAAAATTAATCCTATACTTTTACAAAAATTTTCAAATGCTTTAAAATCAAACTCTTTTAATGCTTGATTTACAAAACTTGGATTTTCTCCTATATAGTTATATTGAGTAATTGTTGTATTTGAAATATTGCATCTACCATTTCCAGATGCAAGTATTTTTTTTCCTATTGCACTATTTATATCAAATATATCTATATGTAAATCTTTATTTAATCTTTTTGCTCTAATAGCAGCAATAACACCTGCTGCTCCTGCTCCAATAATTGCTATTTTCAAAATATTCCTTAATAAAATATTGCCAACCAAACTGTTGGTTCATTTTCATTTGTGTATTTTACCCTATGCTTTCTGTGAGAATCTATATTTAAATAATCACCTTTTTTTAATTGTACTTCACTATTTTCAAACTCTATAATAGCATCACCACTTAATAATATTACAAACTCATTTTCTTCTTGGTCATACCAAAAATCTTCTTTGCTTTTTTGACCATTAGATACTATCTTTTCAATTTTTATATTTTTAGTATCTATTAAAGAGATAAATTGCTCTGCACTTTTATCAATTTTTATATCATCAAATATATTTTTTACTTGCATTTTTATCCTTTATTATTATAAGATTATATCAAATTTATTAAAATATTCCTCTTTTTTAATCTTTACTAAAATACTCAACTTTATTTTTTAGACTTTTTTAACAAATTTTATATTTAATCCTTTTTATACAATACAAAGCTTTATCCTTTTTTTGATATTCTATACAGATGTACTATTTTATGGTACTTATATAAATTAACAAATAGTTTAATTTTAAAAGTATAGTAATTTAATAAAGATTAAAATAGAAGCGAAATTATAGTCTTTAGTTTTAATCTTAATAACTTTACTTGACATTACTTTTAAAATTGTATAAACTTTCATCATAAAAATCAAAAGGGAAAAAAATGCAAAAAGAGACTATTGCAATACATGCAGGTTACAACAAAAAAGAGGGACATGGATCAATGAGTGTTCCTATCACTCAAACAACTGCATATGCATTTAGGGATTCTGAACATGCAGCAAATTTATTTGCACTAAAAGAGTTAGGTCCAATTTATGGAAGATTAACTAACCCTACTACTGATGTATTAGAGCAAAGATTTGCTGCACTTGAAGGTGGAGCAGCTGCAATTTGTACATCAAGTGGTCAAGCAGCTATATTTTTTGCTATTGCAAATGTTGCAGAAGCTGGTGATAATATAATTATTTCAGATAAATTATATGGTGGTGCTGTTACATTACTTACTCATACTATTAAAAGATTTGGAATTGAAGCTAGAGTTTTTAATAGTGAAGAAGTAAATGATTTAGAAGAACAAATAGATGATAAAACAAAAGCTATTTTCTTTGAATCATTATCAAATCCACAAATTGCTATTGGAGATATTGAAAAAATTGTTGAAATAGCAAAAAGAAATGGAGTATTAACTGTTTGTGATAATACAGTTGCAACAGCAGCTTTATTTAACCCAATCAAATGGGGTGTTGATGTTGTTGTTCATTCAACTTCAAAATATACAAATGGTCAAGGTACAGCTATTGGTGGAATTGTAGTAGAAAGAGAAGGTCTTGCAGAGTTCTTTAAAAAGAACAATAAAAGATACTATCACTTTAATGAACCAGATGCAAGTTACCATGGATTAGTTTATACTGAAGTTCCATTACCAAACTTTTGTCTTAGAATTAGACTTGCATTATTAAGAGATTTTGGAGCAACTCAATCTCCTCATAATTCATGGCTTTTAATTCAAACTTTAGAGACTCTATTATTAAGAGTTGATAAACATTCAGATAATGCTTTAGAGGTTGCAAAATATTTACAATCTCATCCAAAAGTAAAATCTGTAAATTATCCAGGTTTAAAAGAGAGCCCATATTATGATAAAGCTCAAAAATACTTCAAAGGTGGAAAAGCATCTGGACTTATCTCATTTGAAGCTGAGAGTTTTGAAGAAGCAAGAAAAATCATTGATAGCACTAAATTATTTAGTGTAGTTGTAAATATTGGAGATAGTAAATCTTTAATTACTCACCCAGGAAGTACAACACACTCACAATTAAGTGAAGAAGAGTTAATTGCTGCTGGTATTAATCCATCAACAATTAGATTAAGTATAGGATTAGAAGATCCTAAAGATTTAATTGAAGATTTAGATCAAGCATTAAATAAATAGGAAATAGGAAAAAGAAATGCCATTAATTTCAACAAAGGGAGTGTACGGATTGTCTGCTATGCATGAGTTAAGTAAACATAATAAGGATACTCCCATGCAAATTAAAGAGATTTCCAAAAATGCAAATATCCCGCAGAACTATTTAGAGCAACTTTTAGGAAAATTAAGAAAAGCGGGATTGGTTAAGAGTATTAGAGGGGCAAAAGGTGGCTATATATTAGCCCAAGAAGCAAAAGATATTTGTATTGGAGATATCTTGGCTGTTTTAGAAGATGATTTAAAAGTTATCGACCAAAGAAGCCAAAATCCAATTTTAAATCTTTTCTTCGAAGATGCAAAATTAAATATAAGAACTTTTTTTAATGTGAATCTATCTAAGTTAGATGAATATCAAGAAAAGTATAATGAATTTTTACACTATAGCATATAATTTTACAAGGAGTTAATTATGAAGTATGCAAAGAACGTTACGGAATTAGTTGGAAATACACCTTTAGTTGAACTTCAAGGTGCATCTAAAAAAAGTGGTGCTACAGTTCTAGGAAAATGTGAGTTTATGAACCCTACTCACTCAGTAAAAGATAGAATTGGTACAAATATGATTAAAACTGCTATTGAAAATGGTTTAATCAATGATACTACAACAGTAATTGAACCAACAAGTGGTAATACAGGTATCGCACTTGCTTCTGTTTGTGCTGGTCTTGGAATTAAATTAATCTTAACAATGCCAAGTTCAATGAGTATTGAAAGAAGAAAACTTTTAAAAGCTTTAGGTGCAGAACTTGTACTTACTGAGCCAGAAAAAGGAATGAAAGGTGCTGTTGAAAAAGCTGATGAATTAAGTAAAGAGATTGACAATTCGTTTGTTCCTCAACAATTTGCAAACCAAGCAAATCCAGATATTCACAGAAAAACAACTGCGAAAGAGATTTTAGCAGATACAGATGGTAAAGTTGACATTTTTGTTGCTGCTATTGGTACTGGTGGAACATTAACAGGAACTGGTGAGATTTTAAAACAACACAACCCTGATATTAAAATCATTGCAGTTGAGCCTGAAGCTTCTCCTGTATTAAGTGGTGGTAAACCAGGTCCACATAAAATTCAAGGTATTGGTGCTGGATTTGTTCCAGATGTATTAGATACTAAACTTTATGATGAAGTTGTAACAGTATCAAATGATGATGCAATCGAAAGTTCAAGAAGATTAGCTAAAGAAGAAGGTTTATTAGTTGGTGTTTCTGCTGGTGCAAATGTAAAAGTAGCACAAGATATCGCATCAAGACCAGAAAATAAAGGTAAAACAATTGTAACAATCCTTTGTGATACAGGTGAAAGATACTTAAGTTCTGGATTATATGAATATGATGATGAGTAAAATACTCATCCTCATATGAATTAGCTTTAAACCATATGAGGAAATAAAAAAATGCATGAAAAACCCTACAGATCAATAGTAAAATCACTATCATGGAGAACATTGGGTACAATGGATACTATGATTATCTCTTATTTTATTACTGGTAATTTTGTTATGGCAGCATCTATTGGCTCTATCGAAGTTTTTACAAAGATGGTTTTATATTATTTTCATGAAAGAGCTTGGAATAAAATTCCACTTGGTAGAATAGAACCAACACAAAATGATTATCAAATTTAGGTAGAAAAATGGAAATTATTAATAAATTAAATGAAGAATTAAAAGATGTTTCAACATTAGAAGTGATTGAGTATTTTTTAAAAGAGTACAAAGATAAAATTGCACTAGCTTCAAGTTTAGGAGCTGAAGATCAAGTTTTAACGGATATGATTTTAAAAACAGATAAAGATGCGAAAATTTTCACTTTAGATACAGGAAGATTAAATCCAGAAACATACAATGTAATGGATGCAACAAATCTAAAATATTCAGTAAAACTTGATGTTTATTTTCCGAAGTTAGAAAATGTTGAAAACTTATATAAAACTCAAGGTGTAAATGGTCACTTTGAAAGTATAGATAATAGAAAAAACTGCTGTAAAATAAGAAAAATCGAACCTTTAAAAAGAGCATTAAAAGGACTTGATGTTTGGTTTACTGGACTTAGAAGTTCTCAAAGTGTTACAAGAGAAGAGATGAAATTAGTTGAATGGGATGAAGCTTTTGGTTTAATCAAAGTGAACCCTTTAATTAATTGGAGTGAAGATGATGTTTGGACATATATCAAAGAAAATAGTGTTCCTTATAACAAACTTCATGACCAAGGATATCCAAGTATTGGATGTGCACCCTGTACCAGAGCCGTTAAGGACGGTGAAGATATTAGAGCCGGAAGATGGTGGTGGGAGAACCCTGAACACAAAGAGTGTGGTTTACATAAAAAATAGTTGATATTTTCAAACCTTTAATTTGGAATATATTTAAAAGTTTATTTGATGGAGAGATTATGTTAGATACGAAAAGATTAACTCACTTAAAACAATTAGAAGCTGAGTCAATTCATATTATTAGAGAAGTTGTAGCAGAATTTAATAACCCTGCAATGCTTTATTCAATTGGTAAAGATTCTGCTGTGATGCTTCACTTAGCAATCAAAGCCTTTGCTCCTGCAAAGTTACCTTTCCCTTTACTTCATGTTGATACGACATGGAAATTTAAAGAGATGATTGAGTTTAGAGATAAAAGAGCAAAAGAGCTTGGTGTTGAATTACTTGTTCATATTAATCAAGATGGTGTTAAACAAGGTGTAGGGCCTTTTACTCATGGTAGTGCAGTTCATACAGATATTATGAAAACACAAGGTTTAAAACAAGCATTAAACAAATATAAATTTGATGCAGTTTTTGGTGGAGCTAGACGTGATGAAGAGAAAAGTAGAGCAAAAGAGAGAATCTACTCATTTAGAGATAAAAATCACAGATGGGACCCAAAAAACCAAAGACCTGAACTTTGGAATATCTATAATGGAAGAGTTCACAAAGATGAATCAATAAGAGTATTTCCTCTTTCAAACTGGACAGAGTTAGATATTTGGCAATATATCTATTTAGAACAAATTCCTATTGTTCCTTTATATTTTGCTAAAAAAAGACCTGTTGTTGTAAAAGATGGTGTAAAAATCATGGTAGATGATGACAGAATGCCTATTGAAGAAGGTGAAGAGATTAAAGAAGAGATGGTTAGATTTAGAACCTTAGGTTGTTATCCATTAACTGGTGCAGTAGATAGTTCAGCAACTACTTTACCTGAAATTATCCAAGAGATGTTACTTACTAAAACAAGTGAGAGACAAGGAAGAGTTATTGACCAAGACCAAGCAGGGTCAATGGAAAAGAAAAAAATAGAGGGGTATTTTTAAGATGTCACATCAATCAGATTTAATAGAATCAAATATTGAACAATATTTAAAAGAACATGAAAATAAAGAGTTATTAAAATTTATTACTTGTGGTAGTGTTGATGATGGTAAATCAACTCTAATTGGTAGACTTTTACATGATTCAAAAATGATTTTCGAAGACCAATTAGCAGCAATAAAAAGAGACTCTAAAAAAACAAATACAACTGATAAAGAGTTTGACTTAGCACTATTAGTTGATGGATTACAAAGTGAAAGAGAACAAGGTATTACTATTGATGTAGCATACAGATATTTTAGTACTGATAAAAGAAAATTTATTATTGCGGATACTCCAGGTCATGAACAATATACAAGAAACATGGCAACTGGTGCATCAACTGCAGATTTAGCAATTATTTTAATTGATGCTAGATATGGAGTTCAAACACAAACAAAAAGACACTCATTTATTACTAAACTATTAGGTATTAAAAATATCGTAGTTGCTGTTAATAAAATGGACTTAGTTGATTTTAGTGAAGATAGATTCAATGAAATCAAAAAAGATTATGTTGAGTTTGCAAAAGAGTTAGGACTTGAAAATATTATATTAGTTCCTATTTCTGCACTTAATGGAGATAATGTAGTTAACAGAAGTAAATTATCACCTTGGTACAAAGGTGAAACTCTAATGAGTACACTTGAAACTATTGAAATTTCGAAAGATAGAGATTTAGCTCACTTTAGAATGCCTGTTCAATATGTAAATAGACCAAACTTAGACTTTAGAGGTTTTTGTGGGACAATTGCTTCTGGTGTAATTTCAGTAGGAGATGAAATAACTGTTCTTCCTTCTGGTAAAACATCAAAAGTAAAAGAGATTGTTACATATGAAGGTAATTTAGAGTATGCATATGTAGAACAAGCAATTACATTAACATTAGAAGATGAAATAGATATTAGTAGAGGTGATATCATTGTAAAAAGTGATGAGCAACCAAATCATGCTAGTAGCTTAGATGTTGATGTTGTATGGATGAGTGATGAGCCTTTAACAAAAGGAAAATCTTATTATATTAAAAGAGCAACAACTTTTACTTCAGGTAGTGTTGAGTCATTTTATTACAAAACTGATGTTAATACTCTTGAAAAAGATGAAAATGCAAGTGTATTAAATCTAAATGAAATTGCTCATGTAAAATTAAACCTAGAACAAGAAGTGGCATTTGATTCTTATGAAAAAAATAAAACTATGGGAAGTTTTATAATCATTGATAGAATTACAAATAATACTGTTGGTGCAGGTATGATAAGAAATAAATCAAAAGAGCAATCAAAAACTGAATCTAACTACTCTGATTTTGAGATTGAATTCAATGCTTTAGTTAGAAAACACTTTCCTCATTGGGATGCAAAAGTTATAAAATAGGTATTTTGATGAAAGAAACAAAATCTCAAGAAATAGAGAGAATCAAAAGTGAAAAGAGTGCAGTAGATGTCTTAGCAGACATCTACTTGTACGCTGTACTAGGTGAACCTGTAAGCGATGATGACATACAAAGATTTAACTGGTATGGATTAACTTTACAAAAAAAAGACAAATCAAATCTATATTTCACTCTAAAAGTTAAGATTTTAAATGCAAAATTAACAATAAAACAAATTGATGTTCTTGCAAAAATATCAAAAGAGTTTGCAAATGGAAGTGCTAGATTTGTTGCTAGACAAAATTTAGAGTTTGATAATATTAAAATTTTTGATATTCCTGCAATTTTTAATCTATTAGATAGTGTAAACTTACACTCAATCTTTGCAAGTGGTCATGTTCCAACAAATATTATGTCTTGCCCTATTAATGGATATAATAAAAATCAAACAACAGATGTATCAGATATTGTTTTAAAATTAAATGAAGATTTTGAAGGAAATAAAAACTTCTCAAACCTTCCTAATGAATTAAAAATAATTGTTGATGGCTGTGGTTGTGTGGGACAAGATTGCGAAGATAATGATCTATTTTTTAAAGCAATTAAGAGTTCAAATGGTAAAATTCAATTTAAAGTTAATGTTAGTGGTGCAAATGAGATAAAAACTATTGGATTTATAGCACCTTCACAAGTTGTTCCCCTTGCTAAAGCAGTTGCTAAAATATATAGAGACTTTGGGCAAAGAGGAGATGAGAAACATTCTAAACTTGCTTATTTAGTTGATGATTGGGGTATAGATAAATTTATTTATATTATTCAATCAGAACTTACATTTAAAATAAAAGAGTCTTATGACTATATTGATACTAAAAAAGAGTTTGAAAACTACAATGGTATCTTTGAAAGCAATAAAAAAGATTTTAGTTTTCTAGGGTTTGAATTAATAGACAAAAATATAAACTCAGATGGATTAGAAAAACTGTATAATATATTAAAAAGTCATAATGCAACAACAATAAAAATTACTCCAAAAGAGAATATTATAGTTTTAGATGTTCCAAATACAAATGCAAGTTCACTTGAAAAGGAATTAAAACAAAATTTTTAAGTTGATGTTTCTATAACTTGTAGAACAAATCAAGACAAAAGATGGTTAATGAAAAGAAATCTATTTAGAAAAATTATTGATTCTAAAGACATAAAAAAACATATTATTGGTCAACATAAAAATTTGTATTTTGATTATACAGCTTCAGGATTGGCATTTGAGCCAATTGAAGCTCGTATAAATGAAGTTCTTCAAACATATGCAAATACACACTCAAAAGAAGCCTCAATGGCTAATACTACAAATAACTATTTTGAAGAAGCAAGAGAAAATCTAAAAAAAATGTTTGAATTAACAGAAGATTTTACTATCTTACCAAATGGATGTGGAGCAACTGCAGCCATTAAACATTTTCAAGAGATTATGGGAATTTACATACCACCTGCAACAAAAGAGAGATTTAATATCCAAGTAGATAAATCAAAACTTCCTTTAGTTTTAGTAGGACCATATGAACACCACTCAAATGATGTAAGTTTTAGAGAAGCTTTATGTGAGAAGATTAGAATCAATCTTGATAATAATGGTCTTGTGGATTTAAATCACCTAGAAGAAGTACTTAAAAAAAATCAAAATAGAGAAATTATAGGAAGCTTCTGCATTGCTTCAAATGTTACAGGAATTATAAGTGATTACAAAAATATATCAAAAATACTAAGAAAATATAATGCTGTTGTTTGCTTTGATGCTGCAGCAAGTTCTCCTTATATGAATGTTCCATGTGAATATTATGATGCAATGTTTGTTTCTCCACATAAATTACTTGGAGGTCCAGGAAGCTGTGGTCTTTTACTAATAAGAAAATCTCTTGTAAATAATGAAATAAGCCCTACTTTTGCTGGTGGTGGAACAGTTTTATATGTAAATAAAGATACACAAGAGTACGATAAAAAAATTGAAAATAGAGAAAATGCAGGAACGCCAGGAATATTACAATTTATTAGAGCCTCTTTAGCTTATCAATTAAGAAATGAGATTGGGTTTGAATATATAAAAGAGAAAAAAGAGAAGTTAACAAAATATTTTATTGACCAATTACAAAAAGTTCCAAATATTACAGTATATGGAAATTTAGAAGCTTCAAATATTGGTATTGTATCTTTTAATATCAAAAATCTAAGTCCTTATGACTTGTGTGCTAGATTATCAAATATCTTTGGTGTACAAACAAGAGCGGGTTGTTCTTGTGCAGGACCATATGGACATGATTTACTAGGAATTGAAAAAATTGATTTAGCAAATAAGCCAGGTTGGGTTAGAGTATCTGTTCACTATACAATGGAAAAAGAAGATATTGATAATCTTCTAACTGCTATAAAAGATAGTATCAACTGATACTATCTTTAGTTATTTAACTCTTTAATTTTATCTAATAATTCAAATACTTTAATTATATCTTCTTCAACTATTTTTGTTTGATTTAATATTTCATTATTAGATTTTTCTTCTGAAAAGAATTCAACTGTTTTTTGTACTTCTTGATGTACTTTTTTATGTAAAATTTTCAACTCTTCCCATTGTGGTGTTTGAGCAAATTCTTTATCTTCATTATTATCTATCCATTTACCAAGTTCACAATCATGGTGTTGTTTTACAGTAAATTTATTACCAACTTCACATTTAGCAAATGAGCTATTTTTAAATACAATATGGTCAGATTTCAATTTATTTAGACTAAATATCATCTCTGGATTAGAAATTCTTTTTTTAGACTCTTCATTATATGAAGTGTTATTTATTGCATTTGTTAAATCTCTTACTAGATTTTGTGTATTTTGAGCCATAGAACTAATTGTTGTAGATAATGAAGCATTTTCTTGTGTTGCTCTATCTAAATTATTTACTGTATCATTTATTTGACTAATTGCACTTTGTTGCTCTTTTGAGGCATCTGCAACCTCTTTTATTAGCTCAATTGTAGTATTAATTGTCGCATCTAAATGGTTATAACCATTTAACATTTTATCAGTAACTTCTTTACCCTCTTGTGCTTTTAAAGTTGCATTTCCTACTATTTGTTTTATCTCTTGTGCTGCTTGTGCACTTCTGCTTGCAAGATTTCTTACTTCTTGTGCTACAACTGCAAATCCTTTTCCTGCTTCACCAGCACCAGCTGCTTCTACTGCTGCATTAAGTGAAAGAATATTTGTTTGAAATGCTATTTGGTCTATTACTGTTATTGCTTCATTTATTGATATAACTTCTTCATTTAATTTACTCATCGCATCAACTGTAAGATGTGCTAATTTTTTTCCCTCATCATTTGATTTAATTACATCATTTGTGTATGTACGCATTTTTTGCGCATTTTCACCACTTTGAAAAATAGTAGAAGTAATCTCTTCTATTGCAGCTGCTGTCTCTTCTAATTGTGCTGCTTGTAAATTTGATGATTCACTTAATTTTCTCGATGCATTTGATAACTCATCTGAACTTTTTGATAATTTGATATTTGCATCATCAATCAATGCCATAACTTCTGATATAGTTGATTGTGTTACTTTTACTCCATCCAATAAAGATGCTATAAGACCTGTTATTCCTTCTATTTTTGGAACTTTGATATCATATTTTGCATGGGATAATTCTATAAAAGTATCAGATAAAATTGATAAATTATTACCCATTTTTTTTATCATTTCATTTATAACTTGAATTAATAATGTAACTTGTTTTGAGTTAGCCTCTTTTTTTATATTATCATTAAATAAGCCTGCATTAACTTTTTCCATAACGACTCTTGCTTCTTCAATAACCTCTCTATCTTTTTGTATTCCTATTTCAATACTATCAAGATAAGAGTTGAAACTTTTAACAACATCGCCTATTTCATCATTATTTTTAACTTCTATATGTTTTGCATCGGTATTAGTCCCATGACTTATATTATCTATTGCCATTTTTAGATTTTTAATAGGAGAGATAATATTCTTTTTCATATTTAATAAAGAGATTACTACACTAATTAATAGTGATATAAATAAAATAAGTAATGATATAAAAATAATATGCGTAACTTGATAAACTGCCATATTTACAATCTTATCTAATCTTCCTATTAAAGCAATTCCAACAACATTACCTTGAAAATCTTTTATTTGAGTATATGTATAAACATATTTACTTGTAACATAAATTTTATTTTTTAATAGTTCTTGTAGATTAATCTGTTTTGCATCATTTAAAAAATTTTTATTAATAAATTTTTGTGAAATCACATATTTATTTAAAAAAATCTTCTCATTTGGAACTTTTGATACTAAAAGATTTTTATCCATAAGTAATAAAAATGCGTCTTTATCTTTGTCAAATGCCTTTGCAACAGAATTAATACCTTGCATAAATTCTAAAGAGCCTAGATGTTCATTATTCTCATCAATTATAGGAACAACTGACCTTATACTTAATCCAGCTTTACCTACTTCAAAAGTATTTATACTCTTTAGATTTTTATTTACAGATACCACACTTTTTCTAAATGAACTTAAATCATCTGCAAATTTATTTGGTTTCCAACTTCTTAAAAAAGAGTGATTGTCTTTAGTATGAATATGCACTTTAATATTTTTAAAAGGAGTATTTTCTTTCATATTCAAAGATAGTTTTGATAAAGCATTAATAGCAAGTTGCCTATTGTTATCTTTTAAAGCTTTTTTTATTGATTGATCATTTGCTATTGATATAGCATTTGAAATTCCTACATCAAATTTATTTTTAATTCGATTTAATGCAAGATTTTGTAAATCTTTTTGTAATTTAATATATACATCTTCAGTTAAATTAGTTTTGTAATAATTTAAAACAAAATAACCAACACCCATTGTAAGTACCGCAAATACGAGAGATATAAGGGTAAATTTTTTTGATATTGTAAAATTTTTCATCTACATACCTTCCCAAGCTAAGATTACCTATTATAGTTCAACTAATATAAAATTTTTATTTAATTTTTATTATTTATTCATATTTCATTTATGTTAATAGTTTATAATTACATATGCGTTTTATAATATTTAGTACAATTTTTATTGCTGTTTTTGCTTTAATGAGCCTTTATATCTCAAAAAGATTTATAAATAAACTTCATTTTAAAAAAGTTTATAAAAACTATTTAAACTACTTTTTGATTATAAATTTAATTGGAGTTTTTTGTTATTTTCTATTTAGAAGATATCCTTTAATTCCTAATGAAATATACTTTTTACTTAGTATTCCAATAGGTTTGATATTTTTACTATTTTCTACAACAATAATATATGATTTATCATCTTTACTAGTAAACAAAAGTGTAAAAGATAGCTCACGAAGAGAGTTTTTGAAAAAAACACTTGATTTTAGTGCAGTTGCAGTTGCTGCTGGAATAAATACAAAAGCTATTTATAATGCCAAACATACAGAACTTGAAAAAGTTGCAGTAAAACTAAAAAATTTAAAACAAAAATATAATATTGTACAAATAAGTGATGTACACATTGGTGGGTTAATAGATAAAAAATTTATTGCATCAATGGTAACAAAAATAAATAGTTTAAATACAGATGCAATAGTTATAACAGGAGATTTGGTTGATACAAATCTAAAATTTGCAAAACCAGCTCTTGAACAGTTAAAGCATTTAAATAGCAAATATGGAACATACTTTATAGTTGGTAATCATGAATATTTTCATGGTGTAGATAAAATTATCTCTTATTTAAAAACATTAAATATTACTGTTTTAGAAAATAGCAACGTTTATATTGGTGAAAAAGATAATGGATTTAATCTTGCTGGAGTATATGATAGATTTGGAGAGAAATTTGGAAGTTTTAAACCAGATATTAAAGCGTCTTTGGAAAAAATAGATAAAAATTCACCAACTATTCTTTTAGCACACCAACCAAAATATATAGAAGAGATAAAAGATACATCAAATATAGATTTAGTTCTAAGTGGTCATACACATGGAGGACAAATTGTGCCTTTTAATTTATTAGTAAAGCTACAACAGCCATATATAAAAGGTTTACATCAACATAATAAAAATACTCAAATTTATGTTAATAAAGGAACTGGATTTTGGGGACCACCAATGAGACTTGGTGCAAGTTCTGAAATTACATATATAAATCTAATTCCATCTTGATTTTAATCATTGTTTTTTTCATCTTAAATTTATAAAATATAATAAAAAGATTTTATAATGACAGATAAAAAATTTGAATCAGAGACTAATACCCTAAAAAAATTCTATGAATTTTACTGCAAAAATAACCATACAAATCAAAAACATAATAGTATTAAATTAACATACAAAGATAAGATATATAATATTGAGTTATTACTATGCAAAGAGTGCATAAATAATATAAACTACTCTTTTGAAAGATTACAAGAGTGTAAACATGAAGTTAAGCCAAGATGTAGAAACTGTCCAGAAACTTGCTATGATAAAATACATTGGAAAAAAACTGCTAAGGTTATGAAATATAGTGCTATTAGATTAGGGTTATCTTCAATAAAACAGAAAGTAAAGAATATATTCAAGTAAAGTAAAACTTTACTTGAATAACTCAAAAATTAAGTGCTATAAAAATAAGTATTTTCTAATTATTCTTGTTATTTAATTTGAATAATTTTTTTGTGCTTTTCTTCTGCTAATTTTGGAACTACTATTTCTAATACTCCATCTTCATAATTAGCATCAATATTTTCAATATCTGCATTTTCTGGTAAAGTAAAGCCTCTACTAAATTTACCAAATGATGTTTCAACTTTATAATAGTCTTCTTCTTTTATCTCTTCTTTTGTTTTTCTTTCACCTGAGATTGTTAAAACATCTTTATGAATATCAACTTTTATATTCTCTTTTTTTACACCTGGTAAATCAACATCAATGTGATATGCAAATTCACCTTCTCTTGTATTTACCATAGGAACAAATCCACTTACACCTTCATTTGTTTTGTAGAATCGTTTTTCAAATTCAGCAAGATCTTTAAATGGATCAAATTTTGTAAGTAACATAATCGTCTCCTTTAAATTAAAAATACTTGATGTAATTCCTATCAAGTTGGTGTAATTATAACAAATATTTTAGCACTTGTCAATACTAAGTGCTAAAATATTTAGCAGTTTTTATATATAAGTGCTAATTTTAACTAGCTATTGCTATAAAAGTTGTACTTATAGTTATGAAATATATAGCTAAAACTATTATATAATCTTTTTTATTTGTATTAATTTTCATTTTTTTCTCCTTCTTATAGGAGAAAAAAATCTCCTATATTAATATTTTAAATTTATCCTAAGACAATCAGTCATATGTGTTCTTTCCCATTTTTTAGATATAAAAAAAGGGAAAGAGCTAAAAAACTCTTTCCCTTTTAAATAGATTTTTCTATTTACTAAGCGTATTTAGTCTTTTTAGCTGTTCTTTTTCTTGCTGTTGGATCAAGCTCTCTTTTTCTAACCCTAATAGAAATAGGAGTTACTTCAACAAGCTCATCATCTTCAATCCACTCTAATGCATTTTCTAATGACATCTTTCTTGGTGGTACAAGTTTAATTGCTTCATCTGCACCAGAAGATCTAACGTTTGATTGTTGTTTCCCTTTAATAGGGTTAACATCTAAATCATTAGATTTTGCATGCTCACCAATTACCATACCAATGTAAACTTTGTCTTGAGGTTTGATAAACATACTACCTCTATCTTGTAAATTGAATAGAGAATAACCTAATGCTTCACCATTTTCCATAGAAACTAGTGCACCATATTTTCTACTTTCAACTACACCTGAGTGTGGTCTAAACTCTAAGAATGAGTGGTTAAGTACACCCTCACCTTTTGTTTCAGTTAAGAACTCAGTTCTAATACCAATTAAACCTCTTGCAGGAATTTCAAATTCTAATCTTGTAGAACCTTCACCCATTGGTACCATATTTGTCATATTTGCTTTTCTTTTTCCAAGCTTTTCAATAATTGCACCAGAATACTCATCAGGTGTATCAATTACTAAGTGCTCAAATGGCTCAAGTTTTACACCATTTTCTTCTTTAATAATTACTTCTGGTCTTCCAATTGAGAATTCAAAACCTTCTCTTCTCATATTTTCAGCAAGAATAGTAATTTGAAGTTCACCTCTTCCGTTTACTTTAAACTTACCTTCACCAATTTGCTCATAATTCATAGCAATATTAGTGTTCATTTCAGCTTTTAATCTTTCATCAATTTTATTTGAAGTTACAAATTTACCTTCAGTACCTGCTAATGGTGAATCATTTACTGCAAATGTAACTGAAAGTGTTGGCTCTTCAATGTGCATAGGGTCAAGTGGCATTGGGTTATTTAAATCACATAAACTATCACCAACATCAATTGCTTCAAACCCTGCAACAGCACAGATATCACCAGATTCTACTGTTTTAACTTCGATTCTTTCAAGTCCTTTAAAACCAATAAGTTTTGTAACTCTACCTTTAATTTTTTCACCATTTGCTTTACAAAGCATAACAGTTTCACCTTGAGAGATAGTTCCATTAAAAATTCTTGCAATACCAATTTTTCCAATAAAGTTATCATAATCTAAAGTAAATACTTGAAGTTGTAAACCATTTTCATCAGTTCCATTTGGTTTTGGAACCTCTTTTAATATTGTTTCTAATAAAGGTTTTACATCTTTCTTTTCGTCTTCTAAATCTAAAATCGCATATCCATCTTTTGCTGCTGCATAAACTACTGGGAATTCTAGTTGTTCTTCAGTTGCATCCATTTGTGCAAAAAGGTCAAATACTTCATCAACAACTCTATCTGGATCTCCAGCAGGTTTGTCAATTTTATTTACAACTACAATTGGTCTATGACCTAATGATAATGCTTTTTTTACAACGAATTTAGTTTGAGGCATAACACCTTCTTGTGCATCCACAAGAAGTAAAACAGAATCAACCATTTTTAAAACCCTCTCAACTTCACCACCGAAATCGGCGTGACCTGGAGTGTCAATGATATTAATTCTTACACCTTCATAATCAATTGCAGTGTTTTTTGAAAGAATAGTAATTCCTCTTTCTTTTTCAATATCATTACTATCCATAACTCTTTCATCAACTGCTTGATGAGCAGAAAAAGTTCCTGATTGTTTTAGTAATTCATCTACTAATGTTGTTTTACCGTGGTCAACGTGTGCGATTACGGCAATATTTCTAATATCTCTCATTTACTCTCTTTAAAGTTAAATTTTCGCGATTATACTAAAAACTAACTTAAAGTGTGTGTAATTCTTGAAACTAACCTTAAAAAAGAAATATGAATTTTTCTTCATATTTAATTCATAAGTAATTCATACTAACTAGTTACATTTTCAAAAAATAAAAGGATTTTATTTGTTGAAATTATCTTTAAAAGCCCTAAAAGCCAATAAGTTAAAGACTTCATTAATTATATTAAGTCTTGTTTTTTCTATTACTTCAATATTTTTAATAACTTCAATATCAAATGGTGTTATATCAATGTACTCATCTATGTTAAAAAGTGATGGAGATATTATTATCACACAAAAAAATATTTCAGATACATTTTTTTCTAATGTAGATATTAAATTAATTGATAAATTAAAACAACAAGAAGGAGTAAAAAAAGCATCTGCTTTAATAGTTGGAGCCTCTATTGTAGAAGATTTACCAATTGTTGCTGTTTATGGTGTTACAAAAAATAGATTTAATAATTATGATTTAAAAGAAGGAGAGTATCCAAAACTTGGAGAAGTTTTAGTTGGTAAATCTATATTTGAATCACTTAAAAATAAAAAAGAAGTATTAATTTCAAATAACAAATTTAAAATCGCAGGTGTTTTTCAAAGCAAAATTGGTTTTGAAAATGGAGGAGTTGTACTAAATATTCAAGATGCAAGTAATATTTTTAATAAAAGTGCATCAATGATAATGTTAAATTGCAAAATAGATACTAATATAGATGAATTAGTAAAAAAAATAAATAAAATAGATACAAACATTCAAGCTAAATCTACTACTAACTTTGTAGATAACTATAATCAATTTAAAATAATCAAAACTTCATCAAATGTAATATCTTTTATCTCATTTTGTATGGGATTATTAACTATTGCATCAATTTTAAGTATCACAATAAATCAAAGAAAAACAGAGTTTGGGATTAAAAGAGCAATTGGTATTTCTATGAAAAAAATACTTCTTCAAATTATGAGTGAGAGTATTATATTAGCAATTGTTAGTTTTATTATCTCTATTTGTATTTCAAATATTATTCTATTTTTAATCAAAAATATCTCTTACTTACATGGATATGTAAATGGAGAGATATCTTTTGATATTGCAATATTTATATTTATAACTTCTCTTTTAATAGCCCTACTTGGCTCTATTATTCCAGCACTTAATGCATCAAAAATAGATCCTATTATTTTAATACAAGGAAATAAAATATGATTAGTATAAAAAATGTTTCACACAAATATGAAAAAGACTTTGTATTAGAAGATATAAATCTTGAGATAAAAAAAGGCTCTTTTATAACTTTAACAGGAGAGAGTGGAAGCGGTAAAACTACACTTTTATCTATTCTATCAACACTTTTAAAACCTACAAGTGGAGAGCTTTATTTTGAAGGTATAAATTATAAAGATATTAAGAATATAGATGAATTTAGACAAAAAAATATTGGATTTATTTTTCAATTTCACTACTTAATTAATTATTTAACAGTTAAAGAAAATATTCAATTAGCAAATGAAAAAGCAAGTGAAACAAAAATAAGAGAAGTATTAAGACAGTTAAATATTGAAGATTTAATTGATTGCTATGCAAATGAGATTTCAGGAGGACAAAGACAAAGAGTTGCTATTGCAAGAGCTTTAATTAATAATCCAAAAATAATTTTTGCAGACGAACCAACAGGAAACTTAGATTCTCAAAATTCAATAAATGTTTTTAATATATTTCAAGAACTTATCAAACAAGGTGTAACTCTTGTAGTTGCAACACATGATAAAAATTTAGCAAGTTTATCAGATATAAACATTGAGGTAAAAGATGGACAACTTTAATTTATTTATAGAAAAACAGTTTAAGATTTCAGCTGTATTTCTATTCTTAGGACTTTTTTTTGGTATTTTATACTCTATTAATTTACTTGGATACTTTGTTGATTCTACTACATTAAATCCTGTAAATATAAGAGCAATTCATATTTCACTTATGCTTTATGGATTTGTTCCTTTGATGCTATCTTATTTACCATTTTTATTAATAAATAAAGAAGTAGGAAATAGTAAAGAAGGACTATTTTATCTAAACTTATATACTATTTTTTGGTATATATTTTTAATTTTTATGGTTAATACTTTACTATTTGGAAATACAAGAGGATTAGCTTTTTATGATTTTGCATATGAATTAAATTTTATTTTAGCTTTTGCAGGATTATTTTATATTATTGCTTTATATAAATTTATAAAACTATATAAAGTAAAACCAACTTGGGTAAAAGTATCTTTATATATAGTTATATCAGCGCCTTTTGCACTACTTATTTTAATGAATCCAACAATAGGACAAGTTGAAAGTACTGTTTCTGGTCCACATGGAGATAACACTTTAGGAATGAGCTTTGCTTTAATTCCAATTTACTATTTAATAATTAAATTTTTAAGTAAAAATGATTTCAAATCAAGATGGAATATTTTTTGGATTATACCTCTTGTATTTTATATATTATCTGTTTTGCATAGAAGCTTCATTGGGCATTTAACTTATAATCAAGAGTGGTTTTTTCAATATCTTACACTATTTTATATTCCTTTACTTTATAGATGGTACAAAGATGCAGATATTGAAAAATACTCAAAACTTGCACTTTTAATATCAATTGCTGCATTTTTATTTGTAGATATTGAAGGGAATATTCTATTTATTCCTGAACTTAGATGGGTTTTTCATAGAAATGACTTAGTTATAGCACATGCTCACGTAGCTATGGGAATTGGTGTATTTTTTATGGTAATTTCAATGTTTGTTTCATATATAAAACAGCTTCAAAAACTACATTTTTATATTCTTTATTTAGCAGGTTTAGTAGGAATTTTTACAGTTTTAACACTAAGTGGATTTGCACAAGCTTCTATGTTAGATGCTTCAACTTATACATTATGGGAGTTTAGAACATTTTTTGGAGTTGTTACATTTTTATCAATAATTGCATTTATTCAAATAAGAACAAAATATTCTTTATTAGAAAAATATAATATTTTTGGTGTTTTAAGTGATGGATTGGGTGGAATCTTTTTGATTTTATTATCTAGTTATTTATATCCACTTTTTGGGTTTAGTTTTCAAGGTAAATATGAATATGTGGTTTTTGCTTTTGTAAGTATAACAGGAGTAATTCATTTTCTAGCTTTTAAATATAAAGAGTATGAAAATATTCTTACAAAACTTACTGTTTTTATTAGAGTATTTGTAAGTTCAATATTTTTCTCTTTATATTTAGCAAAATCTCTTCATATAGTTGCACTATTAATATCTTTATTTGATATTTCAATGGTTGTTTTTTATCTAGTTTATATTTATAAAAAGGAGCAATTATGCAAAAACTAACATTAATTTTTTTCATAGCTTTTGAACTATGTTATTACTTATTAATAGCACAAACAGGAATTGTAGAACACTACTCTTCTAATATATTTGCAATAGCTTTTTTACCAATTGGTGGTATTATTGGTTCTATTTTAAGTTTTGCTATTAAAGTTTCTGAAAAGAAGAAAATTATTGGTTTTCTAATAATTCAGTTAATTGTTAGTTTGTTTTATCCAAATATAAACTCTTTTTTACTTTTTATATTAGGAATAAGTGTTGGTGCTTTAGCTCCTTTATTAATAAATGAATTAAAAAAAGCATCAAATATCCAACTTGGATTTGCTTTAGCAATATCTTATGCACTTGGAACTTTTATGTTTACATATGATGCAAGTAAAAGAACAAGTATCGCTATTTTATTTACTATCATTACTCTAATCTCATCATTTTTTCTTGATATGAAAAAACATAAAGATTTGACTAAAAATAGTTCAAATTTCCCTCTTTATGTGATGGTATTATGGATATTTTTAGATTCATGTCTATTTGAAACACTATCAAGAGATATGGATATTTCTATTTGGAGAGATGGTTTTAGTTTAGAAATAGCAACATTTCATATTATTGGTGTTGTATGCGCATTCTATTTTAAAATAGAAAAAGTTCAAAAAGAGCTACTGATTATAACTTTATTTGCACTTTCATATCTATTCTATTTTTTACAAGAACCATTGATTTTATCAATAGTTTACCCTTTTGTTATATCTTTTTACAATGTAGTGATTCTTCAAACAATCGTAAAAAAAGATATAAAAACATTAGGTATTTATATGGTATTTATTGGTTGGGCTGCATCTGGAGCTGGATTATTTGTAGCTTTAGAAAACCTAATTTTATATGTACCATTAATGTTTTTCATTTCACTAATAAAAATTTTAATTACACAAATTCAAAACAAGGAGATTGCATATGTATAGATTATTAATGTTAGCGTTTTTTGCAATTGCATTAAATGCCCAAAATTTAGATTTTTCTGATGGAAAAATTTTAGCACATACTGAAGTTTTTGGAGATAGTAATATCAACCCATTTTCTCAAAATATAAGCTCACATCTTAGAATGGATGATAAAATTGATACTATAAAAGGAGAAGTTGAACTAAATACTATTACTTTACATAGTGAAAATAGTGATAGAGATGAACATATGTATGAAGTTTTACATACAAAAAACTTTCCTAAAATAAATTATTTGATTTCTGAAGTTAGAAAAGTTGATGATGGTTATGAAATAAATGGTATTTTAACACTAAATGGCATAAAAAAAATAGTATCATCAAAAGCTACAATAATTGATGAAAATAATCATATTATTTTTGATGGAAAATTTAGCATCAATTTAACTTCATTTAATTTAGAACCACCAACAATGTTCTTTTTAACGGTTAGAGATCAAATAGATATAACTTACCATTTAGATTATATAAAAGGATAAGTTTTGAAAAAAATACTTTTACTTATCTGCTTAGTTTTTTTTGCTAATGCAAAAGAGTTTCATATTGGAGATAATATAGGAAGTTTCTCTTTACTTGACCAATTTGATACAAAACATACTATAAACAAAGATGTAAAAACAATTCTTGTTTCATTTGAAAAACAAACAAGTAAAGATATAAATGAGTTTTTAAACTCAAAAAGCCCTACTTTTTTAAAAGAGCATAATGCTGTTTTTATAGCCAATATTTCAGGTATGCCATCAATTATTACAAAACTTTTTGCACTACCTAAAATGAGAGATTACAAACATAAAATTTTATTAATTTATGACGAAGCAGATACAAGATTTAAAAGTGCTGAAGAAAAATCAACTCTATATAGGTTAGAAGATGGTGTAATAAAACAAATTGAGTTTATTACGAAAGATGATTTAGAAAAAGTTTTTAAATGAAACTTCCAAATATATCAACTTTGAATATAAATATAAAAAATGAAGATTTGCACAATATGCAAATTCTTCATTTAAGTGATTTGCATATAAATACAAAAACTTCAAATAAAGATATTGAACTTCTAGTAAATAACTGCAATAATACAAAATATGATATTTTGGTAATTACAGGTGATATAATTGATTGCAAGGTAAAAAAAATAGAAGAAAAGTTAAAAATATTAAATAAATTAAAAAAAGTTTATTATATTAGTGGCAATCATGACTTATTTTATGGAATAAAAGATTTAGAAAAGATATTAGATAATTTTAATTTTATAGATAATAAAACTCTATTTATAAAATACAATAATAAGAATATTGCATTAGCAGGACTTAGTGATAGATTTTCTAAATTTTTTAAAATAAAAAGAGAAGAGATAAAAGTTTTTAAATTTTTAAATGAAAATAAAAACTCAATTTTATTAGCTCATCAACCAAAAGATTACAACTTTGCAGTAAATACAAACACAAATCTTTTCTTATGTGGTCATACACATGGAGGCCAGATATTTCCTTTTCACTACCTTGTAAGATTAGTACAACCTTTTTTAGCAGGACTTTTTTATAGAAAAAATAGTGCAATTTATGTAAATAAAGGCTTAGGAACTTGGGGTATTGATTTTAGATTTAAAGCAAATAGTGAGATAACTTTACTCAAATTATTATACAAATAACTATTCATTTAATATTCATATTTTTTTTGTATTATAATAAATAATTAAAAATATTGAGGCCAATATGAAAATTTTAGTAATAGAAGATGATGAAAAGATTGTAAACTTCCTAAAAAAGGGTTTGGAAGAAGAAGCATATGTGGTTGATTATTCATTTAATGGTGATGAAGGTATATACTTAGCAACTGTAAATGAGTATGACTTAATACTTCTTGATATAATGATACCTGTAAAAGATGGTATTGAAGTATGTAAAACTCTTAGAAACTCAAATATAAATACTCCTATTATTATGTTAACTGCAAAAGATTCAATTGAGGATAAAATAAAAGGTTTAGATATTGGAGCTAATGATTATTTAGCAAAACCTTTCTCATTTAGTGAACTATTAGCTAGAATTAGAGTTCAATTAAGAACAAGCTACTCAAATCAAACTATACTTAAAATTGATGATTTAGAACTAAATATTCTAACAAAATCTGCAAAAAGAGGCGAAGATAATATAAACTTAACAGCAAAAGAGTTTGCTCTTTTAGAATACTTGATAAAAAATAAAGATAAAGTATTATCTGAAAGTGTTATTAGTTCAGCTTTAAGTAATATGGATGATACAAATATTAGTAATATAGTAAATGTTTATATCTATAGATTAAGAAATAAAATAGATAAACCATATGAAAAAAAATTAATTAAAACTATGAGAGGATTGGGATTTAAAATAAGTGATGAATAATTTATCTATCAAAAAAAAGCTATTAATTTATAATATTTTAATTCAGACAATAATACTTTTATTATTCTCTTTTTCATTATATAAAACACTTGAATCTTCTTCAAAAGATAAACTTGAGTCAACTTTAAAAGTTATTGTTCTTGATGTTGTTGATGATATTGTAGAACATAAAGATAGACTTGCAAAAAGAGTATTTAATGAAGAAAAAGAGTATAAGTTTAAACCCTTATACATTAGACTTTTAAAAGTTGATGATACATATGAAGTAGTTAATTCTACTACTTTTCCAGACGACATAACAGAAGATATAAAACAGTTAAATAGTATACATAAAAATAGTATTTCATTTAATTATCAAAAAGATTACATAATTAGTCAAATGAAACTATTTTTAAATAATCAAAATTATGTGGTTGAAGTTGCTACAAATTTTGATGCAATAAACTCTACTTTAGATAATATTTTATATATACTATTTTTTATCGTTCCAATAATTTTAATCATTTCAATTATTGCGGGTTATTTTCTAATTCATAAATCTTTTGCTCCAGTTGAAAATATGCTAGGCAATTTAAAAAATATAAATGCTAGTGATTTATCAAAAAGATTAAAAGCAAATAATATGAATGATGAAATTGATTTATTAGCAAATGAGATAAATAATTTACTACAAAGACTACAACTATCTTTTGAAAAAATATCTCAATTTAGTAGTGATGCTTCCCATGAATTAAAAACCCCACTTACAATTATTCGTGGAGAAATTGAAATAGCATTAAGAAAAGATAGATCAATTCAAGAGTACAAAGATAGCTTTGAAAACTGCTTAGATGAGATATTAGTTATCCAACAAACAATTGATGATTTACTATTTTTAGCAAAAGAAGAGTATGAAGTTTTAGAAAAAACTAAAGAGGATGTTTATCTAGATGAAGTTACAAATGAAGCTTATAAAGAGATGCTATCTTTTGCAAAATTGAGACAAATAAAACTTCAATGTAAAATAGATGAAGCAATTCAAATAAAAGGTCACCACAAACTACTTAAAATTGCCATAAAAAACATCATTAAAAATGCTATTACATTTAGCTTTAAAAATGAAGAAGTTTGTATCAAAAATTATAGTGATGATAAGTACTTTATTATTAGTGTTAAAGATAAAGGAATTGGTATTTCAAAAAAAGACCAAGATAAGATATTTGAAAAGTTCTTTAGAACAGACAAAAGCCGAAATAAAGAGTCTGGTGGAACAGGTTTAGGAATGTCAATTGTGAAAAAAATAGTTAAAATTCATAATGGAGAAATTGAGTTAAAAAGCCAAGAAAACAAAGGAACTTGTGTATACTTTAAATTCTTAAAATGAATATGAATTTTTGTTCATAAATTGTTAAACATTTATTAATGGTTACCTTATATAATTTCTTTATCAAAATAAAGGAATTATATGAAAAAAATCTCCCAATATAGACTTATTACTTATGTCTCTTTGCTTTTTGCAACTTTTTACAATTTTTCGTTTTTTAAAAACTTCTTTTTAGCTTATAGCTTTCATGGAATAAATATTGTTTATTTTTTTAGTGTTTTCTTTACACTTTTCTTATTTATCTCTTTTGTGTTATCACTATTAAGCTCTAGATATTATGTAAAACCATTTTTAATTATTTTATTAATTGTTTCATCATTTACAGCTTATTTTATGGACACTTATAATATTGTTATTGATAGAGAAATGATTAGAAATGTTTTAGAAACAAACTTTAATGAAAGTCTTGATTTATTTAGTTTTCAATTAGTTTTATACGTAATATTTTTAGGAATACTTCCAAGTTTTTTTGTTTATAAAACAAATATTGATTATGGGACATTTAAAAAAGAGAGTTTTAGAAAAATTAAAACATTAATTTTACTTTTACTTATTATTATTGTTACTTTATTTAGTACAAGTAAATTTTATACATCATTTTTTAGAGAACACAAAACTTTAAAATATTATGCAAATCCAACTTACTGGATGTTTGCAATAGTAAATTATACTAAAAAAACATATTTTACAGGAAAACTTGTTGTTAAAAAAACAGGAGATGATGCACTAATTGATGAGCCACCAACACAAAGAAAAGAGTTAATTATGATGGTTGTAGGAGAAGCTACAAGAGCAGATAGATTCTCTTTAAATGGTTATGAAAGAGAGACAAATCCTTTATTGAAAAAAGAAGATGTATATAATTTTTCAAATATGTCATCATGTGGAACATCAACAGCATACTCTGTACCTTGTATGTTTTCAAAGTTTACAAGAAAGACTTATGACCATAAAAAAGGTATCACAAATGAAAACTTACTTGATGTTTTAAAACATACAAAAGATGTAAATATTTTATGGAGAGATAATAACTCTGATTCAAAAGGTGTTGCTCTAAGAGTTAAATATGAAGATTATAAATCTGATAAATTAAACACAATTTGTGAAAATGGCGAGTGTAGAGATGAAGGTATGCTAGTTGGATTAGATGATTTCATCAAAAATAGTGGGAATAATGATGTATTTATTATATTACACCAAATGGGAAATCATGGACCTGCTTATTATAAAAGATATCCAAAAAGATTTGAAAAATTCAAACCTGTTTGTAAAACTAACCAACTAGAAAAATGTACAAAAGAAGAGATTACAAATGCATATGATAATGCAATTTTACATACAGATTATTTCTTATCACAAGTAATAAATTTTCTAAAACCTTACTCAAATAAATATGATACTGCAATGTTTTATATGAGTGACCATGGAGAAAGTTTAGGTGAAAATGGAATGTATTTACATGGAATGCCTTATTTTATGGCTCCAAAAGAGCAAACACATGTAGCATCACTTATGTGGTTTGGTGATGGTATGAAAAAACAACTTGATTTAAATAAATTAAATAGTATAAAAAATAATAATTTATCTCAAGATAATCTATTTCATACAATTCTTGGTTTATTTGAAGTACAAACAGATGAATATGATAAAAAACTAGATATCTTATCAACAGTTAGAAAAGAGGAAAAATGAGAAATCAACCAAAATATAATTTTATAAAAAATACATCATATGCACTTGAGGGATTAAAAGATTTAATAAAAAGTGAAAGTTCATTTAAAATTGAACTTCTCTTTGCCATTATTCTTTTGCCAGTTATATATTTTGTTGATGAATCACTAACAAATAAACTTCTTTTATTTATCACTTTTAGTGGTGTTTTATTAGCAGAAATAATAAATAGTGCAATAGAAAGAACTGTTGATTTAGTGACTTTAGATTTTCATCATATGGCAAAAAGAGCTAAAGATGCAGGAAGTGCTATTGTTTTTTTAAGCATCTTTATTTGTACTATTACTTGGTTATCTATTCTTTTAGATTAGGTTTATTTTCCAAATTTTACTAAAAGAATTAATCCAAAAATAGTTAAAAATATTCCAATAAAACTTAAAGTAGTTGGCATAGGAGCACTTAAAAATATAATTTCTGCTACCAAGGCAAAGAACACCTCTCCTGATTGAGTTGCGTCAACTACTACAAGTTTAGAAGAACTATTTGCAATACTTCTTGCATATAAAAAAAGTGAAGTTGCTATAACTCCTGAAAGTAAAGAGACCATTGCTACACTAATTAACTGTCCATTTGAAGGCATTGGTGGAAGTGTAATAAAATATAAAATCACCCAAAATGGAAAAGAACCTAAAGTTATCAAAAATACCTTAACAAATGAGTTATTTAAAATATCATTTGAATAACCATTCTGTTTTCTTCTTATTTTTTCTTCCCACATAAGTTGATTACCCAAAGGATAAGAAAAAGCTGCAATTAGTACAGGAATAAAGCCTAAAAGTAAAAAATTTAAGTTTGTAAAACTAAAGTGTGCTAAATTAACAATTGTAACACCTATAAAAACTATAATAGTAAATACCCAAGTCATTTTTGATACTCTTTTTTTAAAAAAAACAAGAACAATAAGTGAAGCTATAATAGTTAATTGCCAAGTAGTTGCTACAATCCATCCAGGTGCAAAATCAGATGCATAACATAACATTGAATAAAAAAATCCAAAACCAAAAGTACCACAAATAGTATAAAACCAAAACTTTGATATATAATCTTTAATTACTATTTTAAAATAGTTAAATCCTTTAAAGAATATAAGTCCTATTGACAAAAAAATAATCGTATAAAAAAATCTTAAAGAAGCAGTCCAATACCAATGTCCACCCTCTAAAGATATTGCTCTATTTATAACAAAGGTTGCACTAAAGAATAGTGCTGATAAAAGACCTATTAACAGAAGATATGATGAGTTATTTTCATAATTTTTTAGTAATATTTTAATTTTGTTCAAGTATTTTATCCTATATAAAAATTATACCTATTTAATGTATTTTTTTATATTTAATTAGTTTAATTTTTAAACAATTTTAAACTCATTAATCTAAAAAAGTAAAAAAAAATTTACCTTTTTAATACATTTTAATATTATTATTGATAATATTTCAGCAAGATTTGTGGTACAAATTGACATCTTGAATTTTTCTTTCAAGTTCTGTCATAATTATTCTAAATATTGATTTTAGAATTTCTTATTTTAGCTCTTAGGAGTATTTATGAATTTTTGGAAAAATTTCAAAAAAGATTTTTTAGTTAACTTTTGGTCACCTATTCCTGCAGTAATTGCACTTGGTGTTTTATCTGCTTATTATTTTGGGATAACAGGAACATACTGGGCTGTAACAGGTGAGTTTACTAGATGGGGAGGTCATGTTTTACAGGCTTTTGGTGTAGATTTATCAACATGGGGATATTATCAAATAATGCATATGGATGGCAACTCATTTACAAGAGTTGATGGAGTTATGATTATTGGTATGTTTGCTGGTTGTATAGCTGCTGCATTTTGGGGAAATAATATTAAACTAAGAATGCCATCAAGTAAAATTAGAGTATTTCAAGCACTTATAGGTGGAATAATTGCAGGTTTTGGTGCTAGACTTGGTATGGGTTGTAACCTTGCTAGTTTCTTTACTGGAATTCCGCAATTTTCTGTTCATGCATGGATTTTTACAATAGCAATGATTATTGGTGTATATTTTGGTGCAAAATTTACACTTTTACCTATGTTTAGATCAAAAATGAAAATGAAAAAAGTATCTTGCGTAAAACCTTTAGAAAAAGATGAAACAAAAGTTAATAATGTATTTAAATTAGGAAGTATTGTTTTTATTGCAATTATTATTTGGGCATTATATTTAATATTTTTTCAAAATAGTACGAAACTTGGTATGGCAATGCTTTTTGGTAGTGCATTTGGGTTAATTATTGCAAAAGCTCAAATTTGTTTTACATCAGCTTTTAGAGATTTATTTATAACAGGAAGAAGCCAAATGGCTAAAGCAATTGTAATTGGTATGATTGTTGCAACAATTGGTGTATTTTCATATATTATGATGGGACAACCTCCTAAAATTATGTGGGCAGGTCCAAATACAATTATTGGTGGTTTACTATTTGGATTTGGTATTGTTCTTGCAGGTGGTTGCGAATGTGGTTGGATGTATAGAGCAGTTGAAGGTCAAGTCCATTTTTGGATAGTAGGTGTTGGAAATGTTATTGGTTCAACTCTTTTAGCTTTTGTATGGGATGATATTTCTGTAAGTTTAGCAACAAGCTGGCCAAAAATAAATTTACTAGAATCATTTGGAAATTATGGTGGTTTATTTTTTAATTATGGATTACTATTTTTACTATTTGTATTAATTTTAATTTTAGAAAAAAGATATTTAAATAAATCAAAAAATAGATAAAGGAAATAAGATGAAAATTGAAGATATTATCCCAGATTTTAGACTTGATATGCAAGGTGAACCTTGTCCTTATCCAGCATTTAATGCACTTGAAGCGATGAAAGATTTGCAAAAAGGACAAATTCTTGAAGTTATAAGTGATTGTCCACAAAGTATTAATAATATTCCAGCAGATGCAAAAGCACATGGATATGAAGTACTAAATGTTGATAGCAGTGGTCCAACAATCAGATATATAATAAAAAAATAATCTTTTACATTTATATTTTTGTATTGTATAATATTTCTCATTTTTTTAAGGATTATATATGAATTATCAAAAAATATTAGAAGATATACAAGAACAAATACAACCAGAACTAATAAAAGGAAATGTAGCAGATTATATTCCAGCACTTAAAAATGTAAAAGAAGATGATTTTGCGATGAGTATAAGACTTTTAGATGGTCAAACTTTTAATGTGGGATGTTTTGATAAAAAATTTTCTATTCAAAGTATTTCAAAAGTCTTTACTTATTCAATGGCACTAAAAATTTATAGCAAAGAACTTTATAGTAGAGTTTGGTATGAGCCATCTGGAAACCCATTTAACTCATTAGTTCAACTTGAATATGAAAAAGGAATACCTAGAAATCCATTTATAAACGCAGGTGCAATTGTTACAACAGATAGTTTAGTAACTCACTTTAAAGATAAAAATATTGCTATTAAACAAATCAATGATTTTATAAACAAACTTAGTAAAGATAATATCTTAATTAATGAAGATATTTATATGTCTGAACTTAAAACAGGACATAGAAATAGAGCCTTAGCAAATTTAATGAAAAGTTTTTCTAATATAAAAAACCCTATAAATAATACTTTAGAAACTTATTTTAAACACTGCTCTTTTATGATGAATACACAGCAATTAGCAACAACAATGCTATTTTTAGCAAATCATGGAACAGACCCTTTAACAAAAGAGGAAATTATCACCTCATCAAAAGCTAAAAGGATAAACTCATTAATGCTTACATGTGGTCACTATGATGCATCTGGAGATTTTGCTTTTCATGTTGGCTTACCTGGTAAAAGTGGAGTTGGAGGAGGAATTGTTGCAATAGTTCCTAAAAAAATGGCAATTTGTGTATACTCTCCAAGACTAAACTCAAAAGGAAACTCTCTTGCTGGAACAAAAGCATTGGAGCTATTTACTACTATTACGGGATTATCTATTTTTTAAAATGAAAAAATAGTAATTAAAAATTCACCTATTATTCATATTTATTATCTATAATTTATTATATTAATAAAGGAATTTTAGATGAATAAATCATATATTTGGTCTCTTCCCACAAGAGTTTTTCATTGGCTTTTTACAGTTATTATATTGATTGCTTTTTTAACAGATGATGATAAATTGCTTTTTTATCATGCAATTGCTGGTTACTCTATTTTTATACTTTTAATGTTTAGATTCTCTTGGGGATATATTGGTCCAAAATTTTCAAAATTTAAAGATTTTGATTTAAATATCAAATCTGTTAAATCATTTATAAAATCTTTATTTATAAAAGATAGTGAGTATTTAGGTCATAATCCATTGGCTTCATATGTTATGATTAGTATGCTTATAATAACTACTTTAATTGTCATTACTGGCGTTTTTACATATGGTATTGAAGAGAAAAAAGGTATTCTTAGCTTCTTAGGATATTCATTTTTAAAAGATTTTAAAAGTATGGATAATATTCATGAGTTTTTTGCAAATCTATTACTTTTTTTAATAGGATTACATTTAATTGGAATAGTTATTGATAAACTTCTACATAAACAAAAAGCTACATTAAAATCAATTTTTACAGGTTATAAAATAAGTAATAGTAGCATCAATATAAAATTAAACCTTTTTCAAAAACTATTTGCATTTTTGATGTTTGTTTTACTAATTTCATTTTTAATATTTAATATCATTAAACCTGATAATAGATTAGTTGTTTTTAATAACATAAATAAAAATATAACAACAATAACTACATAAACAAACACTATTCATTTAAACTTAGAACTTTTTATGATAAAATTCCCAAAAAATAAAAGGTAGACAATGAGTGCATTAGAATTAGCTGATATTATAGGAATTATATCATTTGCACTCAGTGGATTTTTAATAGCAGTTCATTATAAACTAGATATTTTAGGTGTATTTATTTCATCTTTTTTAACTGCTCTTGGAGGAGGAATGGTAAGAGATGTTATTTCAAATAAAACACCATATATCTTTACTCATACAACTCCAATAATACTAGTAATTGTGACAATACTATTATCTTTTGTTTTTAAACTTCACAATATAAATAATTTAGAGAGTAAAACTGCTTTTATAGTATCAGATGCCATTGGACTTGCTTCATTTTCAATTACAGGTTCACTTGTAGCAATTGATAATGAATTTAATTTCTTGGGAGTTTTAATTTTAGCTTTTCTAACAGCAGTTGGAGGAGGAACAACAAGAGATATTCTTATAAACAATGTTCCTTTTATTTTAGTTTCTGAATTTTATGCAACCGTATCAATTATTGTAGGTTTAATTACTTATATACTTCATCTTTTTGATTTGATAAGTATTTTATCTTTAACTATTGTTTTTATTTTTGGTACAAGTTTAAGATTATTAGCGTTTTATAAAAAGTGGAATTTACCTAAACTATAGTTTTTAGCGCTTCAACTATCGCTTTTTGTTCTAAATCTTTTATTTTTTGCTCTAGGGAATCTACTGTTTCATCTTTTGATAAATCAATTGATTTTTGTAATATATATTCACCTTCATCATAGTTTTCATCTACATAATGAATAGTAACTCCTGATGTAGTTTCATCTGAGTTAATTACAGCTTCATGTACATTTCTTCCATACATTCCTTTTCCACCAAATTTTGGTAGAAGTGCTGGATGAGTATTTATGATTTTTTTATCAAACTCTTTTAAAATCTCTTTTCCGATTTTTTTCATATATCCAGATAAAAATATAATATCGCAGTTATACTCTTTTAATAAATTTGTAATTATTAAATCAAGATTTTCATTTTCATAAGTTTTACTATTTACTATAAAATTTGGAATATGAAAAGATGCAGCTTTTTGTAAAACCTTAGCATTGCTATTATTTGATATTACAACTACAACATTTGCATCTAAAACTTTATCTTCACACGCTTTTTGAATATACTCAAATCCACTTCCATTGTGTGATGATAATATTCCAATTCTTTTCATAAATATTTCCTAAAACTTTTTTGAAGGCGAATTATATTTAAATTTATAAAAAATATCAAAACCTTTAAAAGTTAATTTTTTATTTTAATCTTTGAGAGTGAGTCAATGCAATTGCTATTGCATCAGTAATATCAAGAGGTTTAATCTCTTTTTTTATTCCCAACATTCTTTTTACCATAAAAGCTACTTGTTCTTTTTGTGCTTTTCCATTTCCTGTTACCGCTTGTTTTACTTGTAAAGGAGTATACTCTGCAAAATTACCAAATTCAAGTAATACCTTTAAAGATATTGCTCCTCTAAATTGTGCAAGTTTTATAACTGTTTTAGGGTTGTATGCATAAAACATATCTTCAATTGCAACCTCATCAATTGCAAACTTTTGAAATATCATATCAAGACCTTCTGTCATCTCAACTATTTGCTCTTGTAAAATCTTTGTTTTTATCTTAATCAGCCCTGCTTCTAAAAGTTTTATATCTCTTCCATTTTTATCAATAATTGCATAACCACAATTTCTTGTTCCTGGATCTATTCCCAAAATCTTCACTACTTATTCACCTTTTATTCATCACATATTTTTCAAGTTTTCAACTTTTCACTTTAGTTTAATTCACGTTATTCACATATAAAAACTATGGAATAATCGTTAATCTTTCATAAATATTCACTTAATCACAATATTTTTTCACTATAAAATTATAAATTTATTCACTTGTTGATTAACTTTTTTATAATTATTTAGATATAATATTTATCAATTATGAATAAAGAGTATATATTATATGACAAATAAAGAGTTTTTATCAATTATAAAAGAAGAATCAAATTCTATAGATTATAACAGATATTTAAAACAGCTTGTTTATAAAAAAATTTCATCCGATGAAAAAATTGCTGTATTTGAAGTATCAAATAAATATATTGCATCTTGGATAAAGAGCAAATATAGAAATCTTATTCAACACTGCTTTGAAACTATTGATGGAACAAAACCAGAAATAGAGATAAAAGTTGCTGGAGAAAAGAAAACAAAAAAAGAGATAATTACTGAAAAACTTAAAAATGATACTGCTGAAAGTACAATACTAAATCCATCTTATACTTTTGATTCATTTGTTGTTGGAAGTTCCAACCAAATGGCATATAACGCCTCTTTAGCTGTATGTAAAAAACCAGGTATTCAATATAATCCATTATTTATTTATGGTGGAACTGGACTTGGAAAAACTCACCTTTTACAAGCAATTGGAAATGATGCAATTGCTCAAGGTAAAACTGTAATTTATGTAACAATCGAACAGTTTATGAATGATTTTACATTCTCTATCAAAAATAAAAATATGGAACATTTTAGAAATAAATATAGAAAATGTGATGTTTTACTTATAGATGATATTCAGTTTTTAAGTGGGAAAGAACAAACTCAAGAGGAATTCTTCCACACTTTTAATGAACTACATAATGCTAAAAAACAAATAGTTATGACTAGTGATAGGCTTCCATCACAAATTGCTGGACTTGTTGACAGATTAAAATCAAGATTTGAATGGGGATTAACAGCAGATATCCAAATTCCTGGACTTGAAACAAAAATAGCAATTATTGAAAAGAAAAGTGAATTAAATGGTATTCATTTAAGTAGAGAAATTATTAACTTTATAGCTACTAACTTAGATAACTCAATCAGGGAAATTGAGGGGGTTCTAATTAGAATTAATGCTAGTGCTTTATTATTAAATCAAGAGATAAATTTAGAGTTAGTTCAAGGTTTATTAAAAGAGCAAATTAAAGAGACAAAAGAGAATATCAAGCTACCAGATATTATAAATGTCGTAGCAAGAGAATTAAATATCAAACCAAGTGATATAAAATCAAGAAAAAGAACTGCAACAGTTGCAAATGCAAGAAGAGTTGTAATATACCTTGCAAGGGAACTTACACACAACTCAATGCCTGATATTGCTAAGTTTTTAGGAATGAAAGATCACAGTTCTATTTCACATAATATTAGAAAAGCAAATGAATTAATAGAAAAAGATGAAAACTTCAAATTAATCATTGAAAATTTAAAAAATAAAATCATAAATAAGGAGTGGTAAAAAAAAAGTTTTAGAAGCTTGTGTGAAAAGGTGTGAATATAAATATTTTATTATTCACTTTCATTTCGTACGATGAAATGGAAGTTTACTCTATATTTTCATCTTTTCACACGCTCTACTGCTACCACTAATTAAAAGAAATAATAAGAGGAGATCAAAGTGAGATTTATCATCACAAAACATATCATTGAAAATATCGTTTCTTCAATGCAACCGTTTCTAGAAAAAAAAGATGCTAGTTCAATTACTTCACATATATATTTAGAAGTTAATAATGATAAATTAATTATGAAAGCAACAGATTATGAGATAGGATTAGAGTCTCAAATCGATGAACTAAATGAAAGTGCAAATGGTAAAGCAACTGTAAATGGTACTAATCTATTAGGAATATTAAAAAGATTAAAAGATTTAGAAATAATTGTTGAAACAGAAAATAACAATCTTATTATTAGACAAAATAAATCAACTTTTAAATTACCAATGTATGATCCAGAAGAATACCCTACTTTACCAAAAGCTCAAAGTGATAATAAATTAGATATTAGTATGTTAAATCTTATTAATTCTATTAGAAAAATTACACCTGCAATTGATAATAACAATCCTAAGTTTGAATTAAATGGTGCATTAGTAGATATTAAAAATAGTAAAATCAACTTTGTAGCTACTGATACTAGAAGATTAGCAGTATCACATTTACAAAATATATCTAACAATACAGAAAATCAATTTATTATTCCTAAAAAAGCAATAATTGAAATTCAAAAACTATTTTTAGATGATGCATTAATTTCATATGATGAAACTAATTTAGTAATTTCAAATGAAAAGATGACTTTCTTTACAAAATTAATTAATGGTAAATTCCCTGATTATGATAGAATTATTCCAAAAAGTCTAAAATATAATTTCTCTTTACCTAAAAATATGTTAATTGAATCAATCAAATTAGTTACATCACTATTTTCAAACATAAAAATTACATTTAATAATGATAATATTATATTTGAAAGTTTAGATGAAGATAGTGAATCAAAAACTCAAATTGATATTAATTTAAATATTGAAAAATCATTTTATTTAGCAGTTAATGCAAAATACCTATTAGATTTTTTAAGTTTAACAAACAACGAAAATATTACTATTGGATTTAATGAATCAAATTTACCATTTTATTTAGAAGATGAAAAATTCTTCACAATAGTAATGCCAATTGTATTAGAAAAATAAAAGAAACAAAAGTAAGGATATAGATAGATGAGTCAAGAGTACGGCGCTAGTAATATTAAAGTTTTAAAAGGTCTTGAAGCTGTAAGAAAAAGACCAGGTATGTATATTGGTGATACAAATATCAATGGTCTTCATCATATGGTTTATGAAGTTGTAGATAACTCTATTGATGAAGCTATGGCTGGATATTGTAAAAATATCAAAGTTTCAATTTCTAAAGATAATTGGATTAAAGTTACTGATGATGGTAGAGGTATTCCAACTGCAATGCATCCAACAGAAAAGATGAGTGCAGCTACTGTTGTTTTAACAGTTTTACACGCAGGTGGTAAATTTGATAAAGATACTTATAAAGTTTCTGGTGGACTTCATGGGGTTGGTGTATCTGTTGTAAATGCACTTTCTAGTGATTTAAAGATGACTATTCACAGAGAAGGAAAAATTCATTATCAAGAGTTTAAAAAAGGTATTCCAGTTTCTGAACTTGAAGTTATTGGTGATACTAAAAAAACTGGTACTACAATTGAATTTTTAGCAGATGATTCTATTTTTGAAGTTAGTGAGTATGTATTTGAAACTTTATCTAAGAGATTTAGAGAAGTTGCATATTTAAATCCAATTATCTCTATTACTTTAGAAGATGAAAGAACTAAAACAAAAGAGGTTTATCACTTTGAAGGTGGTATTGCTCAATTTGTTGCTGATTTAAACAAAGAGACACCTATATGTGATGCTATTTCATTTTCTGATAGAGTTGATGATGTTGAAGTTGATATTGCACTTTTATATAATACTTCATATACAGAAAAAACTATATCTTTTGTAAATAATATTAGAACAATTGATGGTGGTACTCATGAAGCTGGTTTTAAAGCAGGACTTACTAGAAGTATTGTTAAATATTTAAATAATAATGCAAATGCAAGAGAAAAAGATACTAAAATTACAGGTGATGATGTAAGAGAAGGTCTTATTGCAATTGTTTCTGTAAAAGTTCCAGAACCACAATTTGAAGGTCAAACAAAAGGTAAATTAGGTTCTTCATATGTAAAACCTATTACTCAAAAATTAACTGGTGAGCAACTAGATAAATATTTCGAAGAAAATCCAAATGAAGCTAAAGCTATTATGGATAAAGCTTTAATGGCAGCAAGAGGTAGAGAAGCAGCTAAAAAAGCTAGAGATTTAACTAGAAAAAAAGATGCTATGACAGTAGGAACTCTTCCTGGTAAATTAGCAGAATGTCAAAGTAAAGACCCAGCAATTAGAGAATTATACTTAGTTGAGGGAGATTCAGCGGGTGGTTCAGCAAAACAAGGTAGAGATAGAGTTTATCAAGCAATTTTACCACTAAAAGGTAAGATTTTAAATGTTGAAAAAAGTAGACTTGATAAAATTTTAAAATCTGATGAAATTAGAAATATGATTACTGCACTTGGTTGTGGAATTGGTGAAGATTTTGATGAAGAAAAAATCAGATACCATAAAGTAATTATTATGACCGATGCGGATGTTGATGGTAGTCACATTCAAACACTACTTTTAACTTTCTTCTTTAGATTTTTAAGACCTGTTGTTGAAAAAGGTTTCTTATATATTGCTCAGCCACCTTTATACAGATATAAAAAAGGTAAAAATGAGACATACTTAAAAGATGATACTGCACTTTCGAATTTCCTAATTGAAAATGGTTTAGAGTCTTATGAGTTTGAAGGTCTAGGATACAATGATTTACTAGATTTATTTAAAACTGTTGCAAGATATAGAGAAATGCTTCAACAATTAGAAAAAAGATACTCTTTAGTATCTGTATTAAAACACTTAATCGAAAATCCAGATTTAGTAAAATTAGATTATCCTGGACTTTATGATGTAGTAAAAGAGTTCCTTGAAGCTAAAGGTTATAATATTCTTACAAAAAATATAAATGATCATATGATTCAATTATTTGTTCAAACAACAGAAGGACTAGAAGAGTTAATTATTGATGATGAATTATTTGCATCACCATACTTTAGTGAAGCAACATATATCTATTCAAGACTTGTAGAAAGAGATATCTCTATGTTCAAGCAAGATTTAATTGATGAATTAGAATATATTGAAAACCTAGCTAAAAAAGGTGCATATATCCAAAGATATAAAGGTCTTGGAGAGATGAACCCTGAGCAACTTTGGGAAACTACTATGACACCTGAAGATAGAAGACTATTAAGAGTAACTATTGAAGATGCAGAAATTGCAAGTGATACATTTACTCTATTTATGGGTGATGAAGTAGAACCAAGAAGAAACTACATAGAAGAACACGCAAAAGACGTAGAACACTTAGATGTATAAAAAAGAGGCTCCTTCCTCTTTTTTACTTTTTTAAACTATCCTTTTAAATATAATTTGGAGACTTTATGAGAAAAAAAAGAGGCTTATCCTATGAGGCTAAAGTAATTTTAGTCATCATTGCTATTTTAGTGCTTATTTTTGCACCTATTAATATTTTAGATAATGTTTTAACAACTGAAAACAGTATCAAAAACTTTTATGAAAAATATATAAATATCTATCCTATATATCTACAAATATTTGTAATCTTATTACCATTTATTATATATTTTGTAGTAAAACAAGTAAGAAAAAATAGATGTTCATACAAAGAAGATATTATTTATAATCTAAAATGGAAATGGGATTGGTCAAAAGATAAAATTATAAATTTACAATGCTATTGTCCACATTGTGGTAGTGAAGTTTACTATGATGATACAATTTCTAATTATGATAAATTAGCAATTAGTAAATTGGAGTTTATTTGTGATAATTGTAATAAAGTTGTTGCATCTCTTCCAAATACAAATAGTACAAAAAGATCTGCTGCAAATATTCAAAATGAGATACAAAGAGTTATAAACATTAGAGTAAGTAAAATGTAAATTTTACTTACAAAATATATCAACTAAAATAAAAATGGCAATCAATAGAAGAATAAAACCTGATATTTTTTCTATTTTATTATAGTATGTTTGAATATAAACTCTATTTTTTTCATGACTTACTAAATATACTATAAAAATATCCCATATTAAAACTGCAAAAAACATCCATAAAGCATATGAGTATTGATAAATTAAGCTAATATGTTCATTTGATGAAATAGAAAACATAGTAAAATAAAAAATAGAATTTTTTGGATTTAATATTGCAGATAAAAATCCTTTAAAGAAGTTGTTAAATAGCTCTTTTTTTCTTTTGTTATTACTTCTTATATTTTTAAATAACTCTCTTTTTTTTGAATTTATTAGATGGTATGAGATATATAATAAATATAATGAACCCAAAAATTTTATACTTTCAAATAAAAATTCATTATTTGTAATAAACATAATACCAAATAGCGCTAATAAAATATAAATTCCATTTGATATAGCAATTCCAATTGCTGTTAATATCCCAGCTAATTTGCCCTGTTTTGATGAGGTTGATAAAAGTATAAAGAAATCTGCTCCAGGACTTAATAAAGCTATAAAATGAGCCGTAGCTAAAGGAATAAAACCTTGTAAAAAAATATCTAAATTCATAAATCTCCTTTGAAAAAAGAAATTCTATAAAAATTAGAAAATTAATTATTGTACAAAGTTGTCTTTATACTCTTTTGGAGTTGAAGCAGTAATTTTTAAAAAGTTTCTATGAAAATGGCTTTGGTCGTAAAAACCACACTCTAAAGCTACTTCTACAATTGTATAACTCTTTTTTAGTAATTTTTTTGCAAGCTCTATTTTTAAATTTAAAAAAAATGAATATACAGATATTCCAAACTCTTTTTTAAAAAGCTTTATAATATAAAATTTTGAAAGATTAAATTTTTTTGAGAGTTCTTCTAGTGTGATATTTTCTTTTACATTATCTTCTAAAAATTTAACTAATAAATCGATTTTTGTACCATTTTTTATTTTTAGAGGCTCTATATTTGAGTAGTTATTATAAATTTTAGAAATAAAATCTATTAATTTTAACTCTTTTTCTAAATATAATTTATTTGAGAAGATAGTTTCACATACTTCAATAAACTCAATAAATAGATATTTATCTTGAATTAGCTCTTCTTTAAACTCAATAAACTCTTCTTGATTTAAAATATCACAAATCCAGTTTTTATTTAAATAAAGCATATAATATTCACTTTTATTTGATTCTTTACAGTTGCAACTATGTATTACATCTGGATTTACAATAGCCAAATCATTTTTTGATATTTCATATTTATTATTTTTATTTGTGTACTCTCTTTTTCCATTTATAACTGCTCCAATAGAAAAAATATCATGGTGAAAATGCTCTTTATATGATAAATTAGAGTAAGAGTATCTCAATTCTAAAAATGGTAAATTTTTATCAATAAATATTTTAGTTTTGCTCATAGTTTTGCATTATATATAAATTTGCATAAGGATTAATTATGTTAGATTTATTAGCATTGCTATCTTTGTAAGTATTTTTTTGATAAAATTGGCAAAAATTAATATTTAAAAGGTTATTTAATGGAAATGAAATATGGTGAAAAAGAGATTGTTGAATTTGATATAAATAGTAGTGAACACTATTGGCCAAATAACAATGATAAAAACTATATAATTGATATTGAACTTCCAGAATTTATGGCAAAATGTCCAAGAAGTGGATATCCTGATTTTGCTACAATTAAATTACAATATACTCCAAACAAAAAATTAATTGAGCTAAAAGCTATAAAAATTTATATAAATACATTTATGTATAGATCAATTTCTCATGAAAACTCTGCAAATGAAATATTTGATACTTTATACAAAAACTTAGAACCAAAATGGATGAAAGTTGTTGCAGATTTTAAACCAAGAGGTAATGTACATACTGTAATAGAAATAGACAGTTCAAAAATGTAAGGATAAGTCTTGGAGAGATTAGTAACCACATCTCAAGCTGCACAAATATTGGGCTTATCTCTTCAAGGTGTACATTATAGAATTAAAAATAATCAGTTAAAATCTATTAAAAAATCTGGCAAAACATACGTTTATATAAGCGAATACGTAGAAGATAAATCAAAAACAAATGATACTCAACCACAAATAGTAGAAATCAAAGAGATAATCAAAGCAAAAGATGAACAGATAAATCTGCTTAAAAAAAATATAAAGTGGATGAGAAAACAGTATAATTCAGAAATAAATAGATTAGAAAGAAATCAAAAAAAGATAATAACAGTCTTTAATAGAGAGATAGAGCTACTACAAAGCGCTTTTAATGAGATGCGTTCAATATATAAACCTCAAATAGAAAATAAGCAAGAAACTAAAGAAAAAACTTCAAATGAACAAAAAATGAGTGAAGTAAAATATCTTACTTTACAGCAGTTTGCAAAAATGATGAAAGCATATGGAAAAAATGACTTAGAGATTAAGACAATTATCCTTACAGCTATCAAATCTCAAGATTCTAGGTTCTTATATAATAAAAAAACAAAAAAGATATTAATAAGAGATACTGATTTTAGGGACTTTTTATAGAAATTTTAAAAATTTCTTTTTTTACTCTTGACATTTAATACTAATTAGTAGTATAATTTCACAAATGAAAGGAAAATGATGCAAAAAACAAGTCTTAAAAGTTATGGAAAAAGAACTGATAAAGTTATGAAGACTGTTGTAAGACTAGAAAGAGCAAGTCTTAAACTTCATAATATGACTGTAAATTATTTAGCAGATCATAACCTTACATTCAATCAGTTTAAAGTTTTAGAAGTACTGTACCATAGAGGTGATTTAAATGTAAGTTCAATTACAAAACTTACAATGAGTACACCAGGTAATATTACAGTAGTAATTAGGAACTTAAAAAGAGATGGCTGGATTACTTCAGTTAAAGATCCTAATGATAGTAGAGCTTCTATTTTAACTATTACATCTAAAGGCAGAGATATAATAAAAAGTGTGTTTCCTTCTCATGCCCAAAATCTTCATGATTCCCTTGAAATTTTAGATGATAATGAGTTAGATAAGTTATATGAGCTTCTAAATAAAGTGTATAAAGCAAATTAAAAATTTAAATAAAAAGTACTAATTAGTACAAAGGAAAAAAGATGAAAAATTTAGTAAAATTAGGTTTAGTTTCAATAGTAGCAGCAGGTTCATTATTCGCTGGAACATATAATGTTGATGCATCACATTCAAATGTTGGTTTTAAAGTAAAACACTTAATGATTTCAAATGTTACAGGTAAATTTGATAAATTCAGTGGTTCTTTTGAATATGATGAAAAAACAAAAACATTAAAAAGTTTAACTGGTAATGTAGATGTTGCATCTATTAACACTGAAAATGAAAAAAGAGATGGTCACTTAAAATCAAAAGATTTCTTTGATGCAGCGAACTTCCCTAAATTAACTTTCAAATTAAAAAAAGTTGAAGATGATAAAGCATACGGTGTATTAACTATGAAAGGTGTTTCTAAAGATGTAGTTTTTGATTTTGAAAACAATGGAACTGTTAAAGATCCATGGGGAAATCAAAGAGTTGGTTTAGAATTAAGCGGAAAAATTAATAGAAAAGACTTTGGATTAAACTGGAATAAAGCACTAGAAGCTGGTGGTGTAATGGTTGGTGAAAACGTTAAATTAAATATCGAATTAGAAGGTATTCAAGCTAAATAATTAAAGGGGTACTTCCCCTTTATATTTAGGAGTAAAGCCATGATTCCATCTTTATTTATATCACACGGTGGCCCTAATACAATTTTACACGATAACACAACAAAAAAAAGTCTAAAAAATATAACAAACGTTTTAAAAAATCCAAAATATATAGTTATTGTTTCTGCACACTGGTCAACTAGAAGTTTAGAGATAATAAGCCCTAATGCAAATAAAATAATGTATGATTTCTATGGCTTTGAAAAAGAGTTATATGAATACAAATATAAAATAAAAAGTGATTT
The DNA here is from genome assembly GCF_004116725.1 of Arcobacter sp. CECT 8986. Lineage (NCBI taxonomy): Bacteria > Pseudomonadati > Campylobacterota > Epsilonproteobacteria > Campylobacterales > Arcobacteraceae > Arcobacter > Arcobacter sp. CECT 8986. The sequence goes on from NZ_PDKG01000010.1 coordinate 58,515, forward strand.
AAAATATACAAATAAAGTATTAGATAAATTACAAAGTTTTGATGTTAGATTAAGTAACAAAGATAGCTTTGACCACGGAGTATGGACAGTTTTAGCAATGATGTATAAAAAACTTGATATACCTGTAATAAATATTAGTTTACCACTTGGTTATAGTGCTGAAAAACTATTTTTATTAGGACAAAGTCTAAAAAGTTTAAGAGATGAAGCTCTTCTAATATTTAGTGGTTCAATAACTCATAATTTATATGATTTATACCCAAGTTTAGATGCTCCTGTTAAAAAGTATGCATATACTTTTAATGAAAAAATAAAACAAATTTTAAAAACAGGTGACAAAGAGCAGTTATTGAATTATGAAAATATAGAGTACTTTAAGCAAAACCACCCTACTAAAGAGCATTTTCTTCCATTGCTAATTGCTTTAGGTACTTCAAAAAGCTATAAAGCTAAAAGTTTTAATAGTGAGATTGTTTATTCTAATTTATCAATGGAAAGCTACATTTTCGAAGATTAACAGACAAAAAAAAAGAGTGTTATAAAGCACTCTTTAGAATCTTATATAATTTTTATAAGTACTTATAGAAATATTTCTTTTAGTGCACCAAAAAATTAATTTATTTGCCATACAGCTTCAATTATTTTCATTTTAGTTGATTCACTTAATTCATCTTCATTAATAATTGATACTAGAATTTCCAGTAATAATTTATCATTTATTTTACCTTCAGCGAGCCAAACTACAATTTCTTCCATATGATACATAAATCTTTTTATACAATAATCATATCCATTAATTTCTAAAAAATATGCCCTAGTACTAAACTAGAACGTTTATTTCCATCATTAAATGGATGAAATTTATTTACAGCAATTATTAAATGTTTTAATTTTTCTTCAATTGTAGGATAATATAAATCATGTTGAATATGTTCTAAGGCACTTTCAAGTAAATGAATTTCTCTGTTTCCACACAAGCCACCACTTTTTTTATAATCCAATCATGTACTTCAATAGCATGCTTTATATTAAAATAAAATATTGTTGAACTCATTTTATCTATCTTTTAGTCGTTTTAAAATAGCTAGTGTTTCTGGGTCTGAAAGTCTTTCTTCTAATGTTTTACTTTTTTCTCCTAAGAATTTATCAAAATCCACTTTAGGAACAGATTCTACGTAATTTTCAAGTTTTTCATGTAATGCATCTCTGAAACATAAATCCCGACTTGCCATTTTAGCTCTAGCATCATTAATATGTGGAGTAAGATATGGATTTTTAGCTGCTTTATCAAAAAGGTGATTTAATTCATCTGTAGATAATTTTCTTCCTAAATCTTCAAATTTTTCTTTCATTTCAGTAGCAATTCCATGTTCAAAAGAGGCAATAGCATTAAGAACTTCTGCATACATAGTGTCTCTTACACTATCTTTATCTTTTAAAGATAATATTTTTTTATATTCCTTTGCATTTTCTAGAAAAATAATTTGATATATTTTATTTGTATAAGTTGCATATTTCCATTTACTATTTGAATCTAAATATAAATCTAATGCATCAGTGAATTCTTTTCTATAACTAAATTCTTTATATGCTGAAGGTAGATATGATTCATCTCTTTGATTAATGAATTTTGTATGTCCACCTGATTTTTCAGCCATAACATCCAATACAATATCTAATATTTTATTTCTTATTTCTTTTGCTCTTTTACTCTCCGTAACTAACATTGCTAAGTTTAATACAGTACGAAAGGTAAATAACCCTAAAGAAGGACTTTGTGATATGTCACCGACACCAATGTCGGAGAGATAATTCTTAAAACTTTTAAGTTCTAAACCTTTAAGAACTTTATATCCATTTTTAGTTAGTTCTTCATTATGATTTTCTAAGTATCTTTCAATAGTACGAACATTTACATCTAATATTTCTGCTACTTTAACTTTACTAAAAATAGCTTCATTCTTCCAATATAATCCACCTAAATTTAGGTTTTCTTCTATTTTTTCAATGGCATAACCGTTATTTAAAATATTTTGTCTATTAGTAGTTGATGAAGTTAAATCTTTTTTCATATTTTCTCTTTTATTTTATTAAAAAAACTTTTCTAGATTATACCTTTAAGTAGTTTAGATGAATACTTTTTTAATATTATATAATGATAATAATTTATTTTTCAAATTTTAGCTATTGTTCACCGATTAATTCAAAGTTGTTCTTTTCCCTTTTGTCAGATTGACTTGGACTTGCAAATTTAAATTTTCATAGTTTTTTCCAGTAAGTTTAACAATAATCCATCTACTTAAGTTATTTAGGCTTGAGATTTTTAAGTTTTATATCTACTAAAGTTTTAGAAATTTTTTCATATCATTACATCAATGGTACATTGGATAAAATTAATTGAGATTGTTTATTCTAATTTATCAATGGAAAGCTACATTTTCGAAGATTAACAGACAAAAAAAAGAGTGCTATAAAGCACTCTTCTCCAGATACCCAAACACACCACTAAGTAAGGTGCCTTGCTGTGTTCCCACCCTGGGGCGTTGTCTTAAATAATGATTGCAAGGGTCTAAAGAAGAGCACTCAAAATACTAAAAAATATTTTCAGTGCTTCACTTTAGAACGGATATTATAACTAAAAAAACTTAAAACAACTTTTAAGTAAAAAGTATAGTTTAAGATTTTTTGGATATAACTCTATTCTTATTTTATCAAAAGAGTATGAATTGAATAATAAATATAATTTACTTGGAATTTTTTCACTAATTTTTGCAATGTTTATTTGGGGAAGTTCTTTTATAGGACTTAAAATTGCCCTAGAATCATATAATCCATTTACAATTATTTTTATAAGAATGGTTTTTGCTTCTTTATGTTTTACATTTTTTATAAAAGAGTTTTTAAAATACGATTTTACAAAAAAAGATTTTTTTTATATTCTATTATTATCACTATTTGAACCTTGTTTATATTTTATTTTTGAAGTAAATGCTTTACAGTTAACTACTGCTTCACAAGCTGGAATGATTACTTCTTTAATGCCTTTAGTAACATCAATAGCAGCTGTATTTGTTTTGAAAGAGTTAGTATCAAAACAGTTTATCTTTGGTTCATTTCTTGCTGTTTTTGGTTCTATTTGGCTAAGTTTAGAAGCAACTTCATCTTTAAGTGCTCCAAATCCTATTTTAGGTAATTTCTTAGAGTTTTTAGCTATGACTTGTGCAGCTGGATATACAATAGTTGCAAAACACTTAACTTATAAATTTTCTGCACTTTTTATAACTGCTGCTCAAGCTTTTGTAGGAGCAATATTTTTTCTACCTTTTTCATCATATGAGTTTGCTACAAGTGAGTTTGTATTTAATTTAGAAGGGTTTTTATGGATTATGTATTTAGGTGTTGTGGTTACTTTAGGAGGTTATGGTTTATATAACTTTGCTTTGACAAAAATCACAGCTTCAAAAGTATCTATTTATATTAATTTAATACCTGTATTTACACTTATTTTAGCCTTTTTGATACTAAAAGAGAAACTATCTTTTAGTGAAATTTTTGCATCATTTGTAATTTTATTTGGTGTATTTATATCTCAAATAAAAATCGTAATACCAAAAAAGATATATAATTTTTTTAATAAAGCATAATGGTTTATATAACTCTTTTTTTTATTAGTTTAATCTCTGCAACCCTATTTCCTTTAGGAAGTGAGGCTTTGCTTATTTATAACATAAATGAAGGATACAACCTATATGCGCTTTTATTTTTTGCAACTTTTGGAAATGTCCTTGGTTCTATTATTAATTATATTTTAGGATTAAAAGGTGAGCAGTTTTTACAAAATAGAAAAATATTAGATGAAAAAAAACTCTATAAATATAAGAATTTTTTTCAAAAGTATGGATTTTATTCTCTGTTTTTAGCATGGGCTCCAGTTATTGGTGACCCTATAACTTTAATTGCAGGTGTTTTAAAATATGATTTTAAAAAGTTTGTTTTGATTGTATCTATCTCAAAATTTTTAAGATATCTTTTTTTGTGTATAGCAACTTTATATTTAGTATAAAGGAAGCTTGATTATGAAGTTTGCTCCATAATACTCTTTTTGTTTTATTTCAAAACTACAGTTTTCTACTATTAGTTTTCCTTTCATATGTTTTTCAATTATTTCTCTACTCATATAAAGCCCTATTCCAGTACCATTTTCAGCCTCTTTTGTAGTAAAATATGCATCAAAGATTTTATTTATAATCTCATTATCTATTCCACCAGCATTGTCTTTTATTGAGATAATTAATTCTTCTTCTTTTTTATATGTTTTTATAAAAATAAGTTTATTTTCTATATCTTCTTTTATCATCAATTGGTCTCTTGCATTATTCAAGATATTTATAAGTACTTGAATTAGTTCATTTTCAAGTTGAAATAGTTCAACATTTTCTATTTGTTTTATTATTTCAATATTTTTAGACCTAAATTGTGCTGAGATTAGATTTATACTTTTTTCTAAAATATCAGCTGTTGTGAAAGCAGTCTTATTTTTATTTGGTTTAAAAAAGTTTTTAAAATCATCAATTGTAGTTGATAGATGAACAGTCGCATCTGTAATTGTTTTTATATCATCATCAAGGTCTTTATCATTTAGTATTCCAAACTCTTTTTGAATTTTTATACCAGATGCAGCTGTTGAGATAAGTGATAGTGGTTGTCTCCATTGGTGAGCAATATTTCCTATCATTTCTCCCATAGTCGCCATTTTTGATTGTTGTGTTAAAAGGCTATCTTTTTTTCTATTTTTATCAACTTCTTCATAAATAATCTCTTTATATTTTATAAATCTTTTTTTGATTTGATTTGATAAATAGCAAGATATAAGTAATAAAACTAATGTTGTAGAGATACATATAAACAAAATATTTATTATGTACTCTTTTTTCATTTTATCAGCTTCAATTTTCTTTTGTTTTATTATATTTTCTAATTTGTCTTTATAAAACCCCATACCAATTGCCCAATGCCATTGAGGAATATTTTTAATAAATGAAGTTTTATCTCTTTTTTTATCAGTAATTAGGCTCTCACTATAAGATAAAAAGCCTTCATTTTTATTTTTTGCAATATCAACTACTTTTTCTATAATATCATTATTTAAAAGTTCAGATTTTTTATTTATTTTTTCTAGTGCTTTGTGTCCTAAGATATCTTTTTTATAATTTATTATAAATAGATATTTGTCATTTATTTTATTGATTTTATTTACATATTTTAAAATATCTTTTTTTATACCATTTTCAAAATCGTGTAGATACTCCCCTGTTCCTATTGATATATTCAATGGAGCAAAATATTTATAAAAAGATATTTTTTTATGAACTCTATCTTGTTCTTTTGAAGGTTTACTCCAATAATAAGTGTCAAAAGATTCTGTTTTATTTTTGATTGTATCTACAATTTTTTTTACAAAAAAGTGCTCTTTTTTATCTTTTAAGTTTAAATAGTTTTTATTTTCAAGCTCTATATTTGTTGGATAAAGTAGATTATTACCTTTTATATCATGTATAAAGTAATAACCTCTTCCATCATTAAATCTGATATTTCTAAGTGCATCTTTTATCATCTTTAAAATTGTTTTTTTATCTTTGTTTTTATTTTGTAGATAAATATTATACGAAATATCATATGCTTCATTTACCCTATTTTTTAGCTCTTTCTTTAATTTCTCTTCACTTTTGTTTTTTTGATACATTATGTATTGATAAAATTTTTCTACTTCTAATTTAATCTCTTCTTTACTTTGTTGAGTAAAAGTATATTCTATTTTTTTTATCTCTTTTTTATAGTAAGTTTGATTATTTAATAATAGTACATATGTAATTAACATTGATAAGAAAATTATAAATAAAATGGGTGCATATTTTATAATTTGTAATATTGTTTTTTCGCTTCTTTTTAACATAGGTAATATTATATATAATTATCTTTAAAGTTTCACATAAAAAAGTGATTTTTTAATGAGTTATTTTTTGAATATAACTTAAAAATAATATTTTTGAAACAAAATTCTAAATAGTTAGCATGTAGCCATAGTCTGTAACTTCCTGTCACTTCTTCTCTTTTTTTATCTTCAAGTGTTTTATTTAAATAATTTTCTGCACTTTCATCATCAACTCCATAAATTGGGTCACCTAAAATTCTGTGACCTATTGAATATAGATGTACTCTTATTTGGTGTTGTCTTCCTGTATGTGGAATTGCCTCAATTAGAGTTAAATTCTTTTTTTCATTGTATGAAATAGGTTTTACTATTGTTAAAGACTCTTTTCCTTCATCCTTTGAAGTTTTCATTCTTACTCCAATATTTTTACCCTCTTTTGTAATTTTCTTATCAATTTTTATCTCTTCAGTGATTTTTCCTTCAACTATTGCTAAATATGATTTTTTATATTTTTTTTCTAAAAACATATTTTTTAATTCAATTTCACTTTTTTTATTTTTACCTACAATTATTAGTCCTGATGTTTCTGCATCAATTCTGTGAGCAAGATTTGCATCTTCACCAAAATGGTATCTTATCTCATCTAATAATGAATATTTTGTATTTTTTGAAATTGGATGAACCATAAGATTTGAAGGTTTATCAAAAAGGGCAAAATCTTTAAATTCAACAAGTGGTTTAAGACCTCGTGTATGCCCCTCAAATTGCGCAATATATATACAGTTACCTCTAATTAAATCGCTATGATTATAAGGAACTTGATTTTCATCAAAAATTCTATTTTTAGATAAGTACTTTTGCGATAATTTGGGGCTTAAAGCTAAATCTTGTAATAAAAATAGTTGTATTTTTTTGCCACTAACAGCATCATATTTCTTTAAAATAAAAGGCACAGACATTTCCTAAAAATTAAGTTTAAATTAACCAAATTTTAATAAAAAATTTTGGCTAAGTTAGTTAATATATCATACAAAAAAAAGCAATAAAAATTCATAAAAAAAGAAAATAAGGGACTATTAAATGGTTGAAAGATATGCAAGAGAAGAGATGAGTTCAAAATGGACTATGCAAGCGAAATATCAAGCATGGTTAGATGTTGAAAAAGCAGTTGTAAAAGCTTGGAATAAATTAGGTCTAATTCCTGACGAAGATGCAAAGAAAATCGTAGAAAATGCAGGTTTCTCAGTAGAAAGAATTGATGAAATTGAAGCAGTAACTAGACATGACTTAATCGCTTTTACTACAAGTGTATCTGAAACACTTGGTGATGAATCAAGATGGTTTCACTATGGTATGACTTCTTCTGATACTGTTGATACAGCAGTTGCTTTACAAATGAAAGACTCTTTAGAACTAATCATCAAAGATGTAAAAATGATGATGGAATCTATCAAAAAAAGAGCCGAAGAGCATAAATATACTTTAATGGTAGGTAGAAGTCATGGTATTCATGGTGAGCCTATAACATTTGGACTTGTTCTTGCAGTATGGTATGATGAAATGGCAAGACACTTAGAAAACTTAGAACAAACAATGAAAGTTATTAGTGTTGGTCAAATTTCTGGTGCTATGGGTAACTTTGCACACGCTCCTTTAGATTTAGAAGAGTATGCAATGGCAGAATTAGGTCTTCAACCAGCTCCTGCTTCAAATCAAGTAATTCAAAGAGATAGATATGCAAGACTTGCAACTGCACTTGCACTATTAGCTAGTTCTGTTGAAAAATTTGCTATTCAAGTTAGACATTGGCAAAGAACAGAAGTTTATGAGTGTGAAGAATTTTTTGCAAAAGGTCAAAAAGGTTCTTCAGCAATGCCTCATAAAAGAAATCCTATTTTAACAGAAAACATTACAGGACTTGCAAGAATTATCAGAGCTTTTGCTACTCCTGCGATGGAAAATGTAGCATTATGGCACGAAAGAGATATCTCTCACTCTTCAACTGAAAGATTCTGGTTACCAGATACATTTGTTACAACTGATTTTATGCTTCACAGAATGAATAATGTTATTGCTAATTTAACAGTAATGCCTGAAAATATGATGAAAAATCTTAACTTAACAGGTGGATTAGTATTTTCTCAAAGAGTATTACTAGAGTTACCAAAAGCTGGTGTAAGCAGAGAAGATGCATATAAAATTGTACAAAGAAATGCTATGAAAGTTTGGGAAGAAATCCAACATGGAAAACCAACAACAAATGAAAAAGGTGAGTCAATCTATTTAGGGCACTTATTAGCTGATGAAGACTTAAGAGCGAAATTAAGTGAAGAACAAATTAGAGAGTGCTTTAACTATGAATATTACACAAAAAATGTAGATGCAATTTTTAAAAGAGTATTTAAATAATTATAAAAATTCCACAGTAAAAAGGCAACAAATATGGCAATAATGATTCAAAAGAGAAATGGTAGAAAAGAGGTCTTAGATATTACTAAGATTCAAAAAATGACAATTGATGCAACAAAAGATTTAGATGGGGTAAGTCAAAGTGAATTAGAACTTGATGCACAAATTAAATTTGTAGATGGTATGAGTTCGTCAGATATTCAAGATGCATTAATTAAAACAGCTGTTGAAAAAATTGATATTGATGTACCTAACTGGACTTTTGTTGCTGCAAGACTATTTTTATTTGATTTATATCATAGAGTTGGAAAAGAGACACATGGTGTTAAAGGTGAACCATATTGCCATATTGAAGAATATTTAAAGTTTGGTAAAAAAGCAGAAAGATTACTTCCTGCTCTTGGTGAAGGTTATGATTTAGAAGATTTAAATAACTATATTAAACCAGAAAGAGACCTTTTATTTAACTACCTTGGAATCAAAACACTATATGATAGATATCTAATCAAAAATAAAAAGGGTGAACCAATTGAGTTACCACAACATATGTTTATGGCAATAGCAATGTTTTTAGCTCAAGAGGAAGAAGATAAACAAGAAAAAGCAAAAGAGTTTTATGATGTAATCTCAAAATTTGAGGTAATGTTAGCAACTCCAACACTTTCAAATGCAAGAACAAATAGACATCAACTTTCATCTTGTTATATTGGGTCAAGTCCTGATAATATTGAAGGTATTTTTGATGGATATAAAGAGATGTCACTACTTTCTAAATATGGTGGTGGTATTGGTTGGGATTGGAACCAAATTAGAGCTTTAGGTGGAGTTATAGATAATCACAAAAGTGCTGCTGGTGGGATTATTCCTTTCTTAAAAATCACAAATGACTTAGCAATTGCTGTTGACCAATTAGGAACAAGAAAAGGTGCGATTGCAGTTTATGTTGAGCCTTGGCATATGGATATTGTTGATTTTGTTGATTTAAAGAAAAACTCTGGTGAAGAAAGAAGAAGAACACACGATTTATTCCCAGCTCTTTGGATAACTGACCTATTTATGGAAAGAATTTTAGAAGATTCTCACTGGACTTTATTTGACCCTTATGAAGTGAAAGATTTAAGTGAGCTTCATGGTGAAGAGTTCAAAAAAAGATATGAAGAGTATGAAAAAGATGAATCTATCACAAAAGATACGATGAAAGCAAAAGATTTATGGAAAAAAATCTTAACTTCATATTTTGAATCTGGAAGTCCATTCTTATGTTTCAAAGATAATGCAAATAGAGCAAACCCAAATAGTCACGTAGGACATATTAGAAGTTCAAATCTTTGTACAGAAATATTCCAAAATACAAACCCTAACCACTATAAAATAAAATTAGAGTTTGAAGATGGAAGTATTGAAACTTATGAAGAAAACGAAATAGTAAAAGTAGATGCAGGTCAAGAGAAAAAAGCAAATAAAATTACTGCACTTGATTCTATAAATGGAAAAAGAGTATTTATAGTAGAAAAAGAGAAAATTGATGGAGATACAGCGGTTTGTAACCTTGCTTCAATTAACCTTTCTAAAATAAATACAAAAGAAGATATAGAAAGAGTTGTACCAACAGCAATTAGAATGCTAGATAATGTAATTGACTTAAACTTCTATCCACTAAGAAAAGTAAAAGCAACAAACTTAAAATCAAGAAGTATTGGTCTTGGTGTTATGGGTGAAGCACAAATGTTAGCAGAGCACCAAATTATGTTTGGTAGTGAGCAACACCTTAAAAAAATTGATGCAGTAATGGAAGCAATTTCATATAATGCAATCAAATCTTCAAGTGAACTTGCAGTTGAAAAAGGAATTTATCCTACATTTGAAGGTTCAAATTGGTCTAAAGGTATTATGCCACATGACCATGCACCACAAGCTGTACAAGCTTTAATAAATAAAGATTTATTTGATGGTGGATATGACTGGGAAGAACTAAGAGAAAAAGTTAAAAAAGATGGTATGAGAAATGGTTACTTAATGGCTATTGCTCCAACATCATCTATTTCAATCTTAGTTGGAACAACTCAAGCAATTGAGCCAGTTTATAAAAGAAAATGGTATGAAGAGAACTTATCTGGACTTATTCCAGTTGTTGTTCCAAAACTTAGCCCAGAAACTTGGCAATATTATATTCCAGCATATGAAGTTGAGCAAACAGATATTATTAAAGCAGCTTCAATTAGACAAAAATGGATAGACCAAGGACAAAGTACAAATATCTTTATGAGCTTAGAAAAAGCAAGTGGTAGACACTTACATGAAATATATACATTAGCTTGGAAATTAGGATTAAAATCTACTTATTACCTAAGAAGTCAATCTCCAGAAGCAAGTAATGATGTAGAAGACAGAAGTATGGAGTGTGCAGGTTGTCAATAAGATAACCTTACACTTTTTGCATACAAATTACAAAAAAAATACAATAAAATAAATTAGACTTAAAATTTATAGAGGAAATCCCAATGGATAGAAAAATAATATATAACCCAGATTCAAAAGAGAACTTAAACGATAGAAGAATGTTCGGTGGAAACCCAGATGGTATGATAAACTTCACAAGAATGAAATATCAATGGGCATTAAATCTTTGGGATATGATGGAAGCTAATACTTGGTTCCCAAGAGAAGTTCAAATGACAAATGATGCTAAAGATTATAAATACTTAACTCCACCAGAAAAAAGAATGTATGACTTAGTTCTATCACAACTTATCTTTATGGACTCACTACAAACAAATAACTTAATGGATAATATCAATCCATATATTACTGCTCCTGAAGTAAATGCTTGTTTATCAAGACAATCATACGAAGAAGCAAACCACTCTAAATCATATGCAGTTATGGTAGAGTCAATCTCTGATAATACAGATGAGATTTATGATATGTGGAAAACAGACGCTAAACTAAGAGAAAAAAATACTTTTATTGCTGAAACATATAGAAGTTTAGCAGCTGGTGATGGTGAGATGATTTCTGATGAAGAGATTTTACTTGCAATGTTTGCAAATCAAATCTTAGAAGGATTATATTTTTATGCTGGATTTGCAGCAATTTATGCACTTGGAAAATCAGGTAAAATGCTTGGAAGTTCTCAAATGATTAGATTTATTCAAAGAGATGAAGTAACACACCTTTTATTATTCCAAAATATGATTAACTCTACTAGAAAAGAAAGACCTGATTTATTTACTCCTGAATTAGAAGCAAAAGTAAGAGAGATGTTTAAAAAAGCAGTAGAACTTGAGTCTTCTTGGGGTGCTTATATTACTCAAGGACAAATCTTAGGATTTACAGATGCAATTATCACTCAATATATTCAATACTTAGCTGATAAAAGATTAGAAGCAGTTGGATATAAACCAATGTATAACGTGAAACACCCTATTCCTTGGGTTGATGGTTATGCTTCATTTAATGACCAAAGAACTAACTTTTTTGAAGGGAATGTTGTAAATTATTCGAAAGGTTCGATTAACTTTGACGACTTTTAGAATTTTATCTTTTACATAAATTCTTCGTTTTTGCAAAAATTATGACAGTCATTTACTTTAGTAAACTCCTGCCATAATTTTTACTGCAGGCCTTGAATTTAAAGTAAAATAGAAAATTTAAGTATGAAAATTTGACCGAAATGTCGTGAAACTATGTGTTAAGAGTTAATATACCAGTTTAGATTTTTGAAAATCCAAACAAGTATACTTATTGTTTAGCGGCTAAAAGTATAACTTACAAATTCTTCAAAAAATCTTTAACATGAATATTGATTGGTATATTTTGTATGCACATTAATTTGTGAGAATAAAGCCAACTCAAAAAGGAGTTCATAATGGCATATAATATTAGTGGAAATCAAGATGGATTAAATGGAAGAAATAAAACATATATAATTCCAGGTAGAGGTACAGTTTCAAGAAAAACGTTAGTAAAAGAAGTTGAATTAGGTAAACATCCAAATCACTCTACATACAAAATTAATGGACAAAAATATGTTCGTGCTAATCCTGATATAACTACATGTAATAATGTAAATAAATCTTAATATTAATGAGCCAGCATTTGTTAAAGCTGAGTTGTTTTAAATTTTTTTCGAAATAGCTGAGGACTGTTTGAGTAAGTAAAGTGCTAAATGCACTTTACTTACGAGTTCCGCAAGCAGAAAATAAATTTATAATAATGAAGGAAGTTTACCTTTAACAATTAGCTGGTTGCTTTTTGCAATACTTTTTTCAATAAAAAAGTATTATATAAAGTATTCTATTTCTTCTTTTATTTATAAAATAAGCCATTTTAATACTTACCTTAACAAAACCATTAAATCCACATAATAATCACTTTAAAAGCTATTTATGCTTAAAATAACGCATATTTTAAAGGATATAAATGCTAAAAGAAAAAACACAAGACTTTTTAAGAGCTCAAATTATGGATTTGAATGATTTTAACTACTCATTTGAAGAAGATGGGGAATATTTACACGTGATTTTTGATGAAGTTTTTTCAAAAAAAATACAAAAAGAGTTTACATTTAAAGTTTTAAATGATACTTTGTATATGCACTCTACTTCATATGGGTGGAAACCTGTACAAAAAGGTGCTTCAAATAAATATTTTTGGATAGATTTATTATACGAGGATTAATTATGAATGAGACTATAAAACAGTTATCAAATAGACGTTCAGTAAGGGAATTTACAGGTGAGTCTGTAAGTGATGAAGACTTAAATCTAATACTAAAAACAGCACAAAGATGCCCTACTTCTGTAAATGGGCAACAAATCTCAATAATTTATACAAGAAATAAAGAAAAATTAGCAAAGATTAGCGAACTTTGTGGAAATCAAGAGCATATTAAACATTGCGATATTTTTATTATGTTTGTTATTGATTATAATAGAATTTCACACGCATTAGACTCTATAAATGAGAAGCTAAATATTCAAAAATCAGCTGAGGGAATAATAGTTGGTGCAGTTGATGCGGGAATTATGCTAAGTTCATTACAAACAAGTGCAGAGTCTTTGGGGTATGCAACTACTGCAATTGGTGCAGTAAGACAAAATCCAAATGAATTTATAAAACTTTTTGACTTACCTAAAAACACTTATCCTTTAGTTGGTTCTACTTTAGGTGTTCCTACAACAACGGCAAAAGATGCACCACTAAAACCAAGAATCAAACTTGATTGTTTTGCATTTGAAGATAAATATGATGATACAAAAGCAAAAGAAGGTATTTTTGAATATGAATCAACTCTAAAAGAGTTTAGAAAAGAGAATAATATGGATTATAAAACTTCATATAATCAAGATATGGCAAGATTTTATACTAAAAGTTATACAAGAGATATCAAAAAAACTTTTGAACAACAAGGCTTTGTTTTTGAAGATATTAATAAGTAGCAAAAGCTACTTATTAAGGTAAATTGATTTAAAATAATAAAATATACAGATAAATTAGTAATTTATAATAAACTAATTTATTAATTTGCCTTTTCTTTTACCTCTTCTTAGAAAATTTAAGATATAATAATTAAATTTCGTAGAAAGAGTGACACATATGAATTTAGGTAAAAAAGTTTTTTTATTATCTTTATTGTTACTATTATTGATTGTGACATGTGTATATGAACACACTGAAGAGTTTATGAATGGCGCTTCTATAAATCAAAAACAAGTGGCAGTAAAAGAAGAACAAGTACAACCAGTTAAGATTGAACCAACTCAAAATGAAGCTCAAGAAGAACAAGTTATACCAGAAAATAATGAAAAACAAGATGAGATTTCACAAGAGAATATTGAGCCTAAAGTAGAGACTACAAACGAAAAAATAACTAAAGTTGAAGAACAAACTCAACAAATAGAAGAAATAAAAGAGCCTGAGCCTATTATTCTTAAAAGAAAAGATGAAGGATATAGAAGATCAAATGGCGAATTTTTCTATTATGAATTATCACCAAAATCAAAAGAGATACAAGATAAATTATATACTATTATGAGAACAGAACCATTTGTTTTTGGTAAAAATGATGGAATAAACTACTTAAAAAGAAATGATGAGTTATTAAATAAAATAATAAAAATTATGAAAGATAACCCAAAATTAAAATTTGAGATTGCAGGTCATTCAAGTATCAGACCAAATGATGATAGATACAATACTTATATTTCTGTTATGAGAGCTGCAAATATCAAAAAAGAACTAATTGCTAGAGGAATTTCTAAAAGAAGAATGAAAGCAAGAGGTTATGGTGACAAAATACCTTTAATACAAGATCAAATTAAATTATTTAATAGAATTGAATTTAATATCATAGGAGAATAGTTGTGATAGAGATAGCTTCGAAGATTGTAGTATGTTTAGTACTTGCAGCATTTATAGGATTTTTAATAGGATTTATCATAGGTAGAGCTACAAGAAAAGAAGAGTATGCAGCAGTTACTGATAACCAATCAAAAAGAGTTGGAAATATTTATAATAAACCTCTAATTTTTAGTTGCCCAAGACCAGCGGGTAAAGATAATCTAAAACAAATAGAGGGAGTAGATTCTTTTATTGAAGCTCAATTAAATCATCTTGGTATTTTTCATTTTGATCAAATTTCAAATTGGACTGATAAAAACTGCGAATGGATAGAAAACTATCTAGATATTAGTGATAGAATAAAAGAAGAAAACTGGGTAGAACAAGCAAAAGGTCTGTCTAAACCAACAGTTTAATATTAATAAACAAAAGTTAGCACTTTTGTTTTATTAACTCTTTTACACAAGTATCTATCATCTCATAGACCTTGTCAAAGCCTTCAAATCCATCAAAAAAGAATGGGTCTGGAACATCTTCTCCATTGAAACCAAATGAACCTAATTTTATAGGATTTTTACAACCTAATTTTTTTAAATTTTTCAGATTACTATCATCTAAACCAACAACCAAATCATACTCATAAAAGTCTTCTAATCTAACTTGTCTTGCAATTTGTCTTGATATATCTATTCCATTATTTAAAGCAACTTTTATTGAATTGTCACAAGGATTTTCACCAATATGCCAACTTCCTGTACCTGCACTATCAATTTTTAGTTCTATATTATTATCTTTTGCATATTTTTCTGCAATTCCCTGCGCAATAGGAGAACGACAAATATTACCTAAGCAAACAAAAATAATTGATTTTACTTTTTCCATAAATTTATATTCCTACGTTTATATAACTTCTCATTTTTTTTATATCTAATTTGTTAAATTCTAAAGATAATATCTCTTTGGAATCATCTATAATTACTTCCCCAAAAGGATTGATAATAGCACTACCTTTACAGCATGATTCATCAGCACTATTAGCTGCAATAACAAAACATTGATTTGCAATCGCTAGAGCTTTTGTAAGTGCCTCATAGTGCTCTTTTCTTCCTTTTCCCCACATAGCAGGAACTAAAATAATATCTGCACCTTTTAATCTATCCCAATACTTTGTAAATCTAAGTTCAAAGCAGATTAAAGTAGCTATTTTAAACTCTTCTATTTCATATATTTGTATTTGTTCATCATTTTTTTTATTACTAAAATATTTTGTTTCATTTCCCAATTCAAATAGCTTATATTTATCTTGAGTATAAACAATTTTTTTATTTGAAAAAAGAAAAAATCTATTAAAGTAGTTACCATCTTCTTCTATAATCATAGTAATAGCAATTTTTTTATTTAAAGACTCTTCTAAAAGTCTATTTATAGCATGTTTTGAGAATTGTGCTGCTTTAATAAAATTGTTATAAGAGTAACCAGTCAATGCAAGCTCACTTGCAAGAATAAGGTCACTATCCTTGCAAGTTTTAATAAGCTTTATTATATTTGTAAGATTTTTTCCAAAATCTTTATCTATATTAGTTTGAAGAGCTACTAAGTTCATCTTTTGCTAGTTGAATTAGTTTATTTACTTCTTCTTCATACTCAATTGCAGTTTTTTCATCTGTTGATTCAAATCTTGTAACTAATACAGGAGTAGTATTTGAAGCTCTTACAAGTCCCCATCCGTGTCTAAAGTTTATTCTAACACCATCTACATCAATAATATCTAAAATTTTAGGAAAACTTGCTGGAGGATTTTTTAATAACTCTTTGATTTTATCAATTAGTAAAAATTTTTCTTCTTCTGTTGTATTTACTTTTATCTCTTCTGTTGAGTAAGTTTTAGGAAGTTTTTCTATCTCTTTGTCTATATTCATTCCATTTTTTATAAGTTCTAAAATTCTAAATGTTACATAAACAGCATCATCAAAACCAAAAAATCTATCGTTAAAGAATATATGTCCAGAAACTTCAGCAGCAAGATGTGCATTTACCTCTTTTAGTTTTACTTTTAAGTTACTATGTCCTGTTTTGTACATAATAGCTTTTCCCATTTCATTGATTAAGTCATACATAACTTGAGTACATTTAACTTCACCAACAACAACAGGCTCTTTCATAGTTTTTGCAAAAAGAAGTGCTAGAATATCACCTTTTACATTATATTTTTTTGTCAAAAATGCAATTCTATCCGCATCTCCATCATATGCAAAACCATATTGAGCATCTTTTTCTAAAACTTTTTTCAAATCTTTTAGATTAGCTTCAACACTTGGGTCTGGATGATGATTTGGGAAAGTTCCATCTGGTTCACAGTATAAACCTTCATATTTTAGTTCAAGTTTATCTAAAATCTCGCATAAAACAGTATTTGCTACACCATTTCCACAATCAATTGCAAAAGGTACATCAAACCCTCTTAACTCTTCAAACTCATTTACCATATATTTTACATATAAAGCTTTTGCATTTATTCTTTCATACTGTTTGTTATCTTCAATATCTAAATCTTGATTTTTAATAATTTCATCACCAAGTTTATAAATATCATCTGCAAAAAATGGTTTGTTATTAATAGTAATTTTAAATCCATTATATTCACTAGGATTGTGACTTCCTGTAATCATAACAGAAGCATTTGGTCTAATTCCATTAAACTCTTGATAAGATGCGAAATAGTTAACTCCTGTTGCAACTAATCCAATTCCTAATACTTTTACACCTGCTTTATTAAAACCGCTTGTTAAGTACTCAAATAGTTGTGGAGAGTGTGTTCTTGCATCATATCCAATAACAATATATGGGTTTTCATTTGTTCTTTTTTTTACTTCTAAACCAAGATAATATCCAATAAGTTTTACACTTTGCTCGTTTAATTCTTGCTCAACAATTCCTCTAATATCATATTCTCTAAAAATTGACTTGTTTATCATAATGCCCTCAGCAAAATTTTTTCATAATTATATCGTTTGAAGCTTTAATAGTAATAACTTTTTATATGTTATAATTAAATCTAATCAAGGAGAGAAAATGATTGAGTTATCTAATTTATATATGTTTGTATTATCATCTTTTTTACTATGTTTAGCCCCAGGCCCAGATAATATTTATGTTCTAACACAAGGTATGACAAAATCAAAAAAAGCAGCTGTGGTTACTACTTTTGGATTATGTAGTGGACTTATTATTCATACAAGTGCAGCAGCATTTGGAATATCAGTGATTTTTAAAACTTCACAAATTGCTTTTGATATTGTTAAGTATTTAGGTGCTGCTTATTTACTTTATATTGCATATCAAGTATTTATTCATAGAAATGAGCCACTTGATTTAACAGCACATGGTTCTAAAAAAGGATTAAAAGCCTTGTATATAAAAGGATTTTTTATGAATATCTTAAATCCAAAAGTATCAATATTCTTTTTGGCTTTTTTACCTCAATTTGTAAGTGTAGAAAATGGAAATGTACCTTTACAGATGATTATTTTAGGAGTGATTTTTATGTTACTTACAATTATCGTATTCTGCTCAATTGGAATTGCTGGTAATATGTTAAGTTCAAAACTACTTCAAAAACCAAAAATTGTATCGTATATGAATATTATTACTTCATTTGTATTAGTTAGTTTAGGTATAAAATTGGCTTTATCTCAAAGGTAATGACACATTTGTGATGCTCATATTATATTATTTATGGTAGAATGTATTTTATGAAAAGCATAATTTTATTTTGTTTAGTTATAAATACTTTAATCTGCAAAGAGTTGATTTTACCTATAAAATCTGAAGTTAACTATAATATTCAGAAAGCTCTTTTAGGTAAGAAACTCTTTTTTGATACAAGATTGAGTAAGGATGATACTATATCATGTGCATCGTGTCATGATATTAGTAATGGGGGTGATGACAATAGAGATTTTTCTATTGGAATTAATAACAGAAAAGGAAGTGTAAACTCTCCTACAGTTTTAAATTCAAAGTATAATTTTACTCAGTTTTGGAATGGTAAAGCAAGAGATTTGAAAGAACAAATCAATGGACCAGTACACAATCCAATGGAGATGGGGTCTTCTTTAGATGAGATTGTAAAAAAAATATCTTCTGATAGCTATTATAAAAAGCAGTTTGAACTTATATTTAAAGATGGATTAACAAAAACAAACTTAGTAGATGCGCTTGCAGAGTTTGAAAGTGCATTAATAACGCCTGATTCAAGATTTGATAAATATCTAAAAGGTGATAAAACAGCATTAAGTAAAGATGAAATCAAAGGGTATGAACTCTTTAAGAAAAATGGATGTATCTCTTGTCATAATGGAGTAAATATTGGTGGAAACTTATTTCAAAAAATGGGGATTTTGAAAGAGTATAAATCAAAAACAAATAATCTTGGAAGATTTAATGTTACTAAAGATGAAGAGGATAAAAACTATTTTAAAGTACCAACTTTAAGAAATATAGATAAAACAGCACCATATTTTCATGATGCATCAGCAAAAACTCTTCATGATGCAGTATCTGTAATGATGGAGTATCAACTTGGAATTGAGCCAAATGAAGATGAAATTGATAAAATTGTGAAGTTTCTAAAGACTTTAGATGGTCAAACACCAAAAATAATGGATGAAAAATGAAAAAGATATTTTTTATAGTTTTTATTTTCATCTCTCTTTTATTTTTATTGATTTTTACTACAAATCACTCAAATAAAAAAATAGATAATTTTTTTAAAATACAAAAAGATATCTCTCATCTTATTTCAACAAATAAGAACTTTGATATTTTCATGTCAAGTAGTATCTCATACAATAATTTTGATGTTATACAAAAAGATATTTTTAAAATAAAAGCTATTTTAAGACAGATGAATAGTAGTACATTTTTCAATACACAATTAAACTCTTTGAAAAAAGATTTTGATGAGATAGATGAACTTTTTAAAGAGAAGATGAAAAATATCGAGAGATTAAAATCTACAAGTGCAGTTTTAAATAATTCATATAGATATATTCAAACAATTTATGAAAAATTTTCAGATAAAAATCTAAATAGTATTTATACAAGATTAATAGGTTTGGAGTTTAATAGTGAAGTTAGTATTACAAAACTAGAAAATGATATAAACCTTATAAAAACAACTACAAAACAAGAGAAGATATTTATAAGACATGCAAAAAATATATTGCATTACTTTAAAAGATTTGAGCAGTTAAAAAATAGAATAAACTCCTTAAAACTTAGTGTAAAGCTAGAGAGTTTTGAGCAAAGATATAATAACTCATCAAATATCTTTATTAAAGAGATTAAACTTGTTTTATGGAGTATTATACTTTTACTAAGTATTAGTTTACTTCTGTTTTTATATTACTATTCAAGAATAGCTTATCAAAAAATACAATTAAATAGATTTAAATTAGCAGTTGAAAATAGTGATAATATTATTATGACAACAGACTATAATCAAAAAATCAAATATGTAAATGATAACTTTATAAAACATACAGGATATACATATAGTGAAGTAATTGGTAAAAAAGCATCAGTTTTAAAATCTGGACTTAATAGTAAGAAATTCTATAAAAATCTAAATGATACTATTTATAGTGGAAATAGATGGTTTGGAGAGTTCATAAATAAAAGAAAAGATGGAGAGTTAAGTTATGAAAAGACTTCAATCTCTCCTATTTTTGATGAAAAAGGTAATATTATCGAGTTTTTGGCTATCAAACTTGATGTTACAAAAGAAAGAACAATAGAAAAAGACTTGAAAAACAAAGAGCATATTTTGATGCAACAAGCAAAAATGGTAGCTTTACATGAGATGCTAGATAGTATTGCACATCAATGGAGACAACCTTTATCAACTATTTCAACTGCAGCTAGTGGAATGAAGTTAAATAAAGAGTTTGATTCATTGGATGATGAGACATTTAATAAACTAATTGATTCTATTGTTGAAAATTCATTGTATTTATCAAAAACAATTGATAACTTTAAAAGCTTCTTTAAAACAAATAGTGAGAATGTACTATTTAATATAAAAGATACGATAAATAAAGTATTTAATCTAATGAGCTATAAATTCAATGAAAATAAGATTGAGTGTATATTAAATATAGATGATATAAAAATTGAAGGTTTAGAACATGAACTTATTCAATCTTTAGTAAATCTATTTAACAATGCACAAGATGCAATAAATAGAAAGCTAACAGTTGATGATAGAAAGCTTATCTTTTTAGATGCATATAGTGATGAAACAAATAATTTGATTATCAAAGTAAGAGATAATGCTAATGGTATTGATGAAAAGATTATAGATAAAATTTTTGAGCCTTATTTTACCACAAAACATAAAAGTCAGGGTACGGGAGTTGGATTGTATATGACTTATGAAATTATTTCAAAACATTTTAATGGAATAATATATGTAAAAAATGTATCATATACATATGAAAATAAAGAGTACAAAGGTGCTGAATTTATAATAAAAATTCCTACAAAAATTAAATACTAGGCAGTTATATTGAAGATACTTTATGTTGAGGATGATGAGGTTGCAAGAGTAAATGCAGTCGAGTTTTTAGAAGACTATTTTGAAAATATTTATAGTGCTAAAGATGGACTTGAAGCTTTAAGCCTTTATGAAAAATTTCATCCTGATATAATAATTACAGATATTCAAATGCCAAAAATAAATGGTTTGGAGTTTATAAAAAAAGTAAGAAAACATGATTTGAATACACAAATCATAATAATAAGTGCATATAGCACTAAAGATTACTTACTTCAAGCTGTTGAACTAAGACTTATTAAATACCTTATCAAACCAATAAAGTTTGATGAGTTATTAAAAGTGATAGAAGAATCAAAAGATTTTTTACAAAACAATAGCTCAAATATCATCAACTTTTGTGATAATTTGACTTTTGATATGTTTAATAAAGTTGTAAAAAGAGACAACACTCTTATAAAAATAACTATGAAAGAGCTACTTCTTTTAGAACTACTACTTAAAAATAAAAATCGTTATGTTACTTATCAAGAGATAGAAAATTATGTTTGGGCAGATGATATGATGAGTAAAGATGCTTTAAAATCACTAATCAAAAGATTGAAAAATACTCTTGAGTGTGAGTGTATTATAAATTTGTCTGGATATGGTTATAAAATAGATGTATGATATAAATATAGTCTTGGCTTATGGTGTAACCTTTGGAATACTTATTATGA
This sequence comes from Arcobacter sp. CECT 8986, assembly GCF_004116725.1. Classification (NCBI taxonomy): domain Bacteria; kingdom Pseudomonadati; phylum Campylobacterota; class Epsilonproteobacteria; order Campylobacterales; family Arcobacteraceae; genus Arcobacter; species Arcobacter sp. CECT 8986. Next base: position 80,473 of record NZ_PDKG01000010.1, read on the forward strand.
GTATTTTATATACTTTAGTTAGATATATTTACCTAAAAGAGTTCTTTTATTTGGCATATTGTTTTACTCAAATATTTTCTTTAGGTTTTATCATAATTTATAGTCAGCTTTTTGATATTGCAGATTTTTATAAAGATGTTTGTATTGTATTTGCATCTTTTTTTGCAGTTGCTTTTGCATTTGGATTTTTCAAAGGCCAGATTTTGCCTTCTATTGATAGTAAAAAAGAGCTTTTTTTGATTAGTTCTTTGACTATTTTTGCTCTTGTTATAGTTGTTTATCACTATATGCTTTTTTCTTATCTTCCTTATACAATTATTTACTTATTACTTTTGTTGTCTGTTATTTTTAATATTAAAGAGGGAGTAAAGTCTACACTTTTACATATTTTTGCTTGGTCTTTGGTGTGTTTGTTTCTGTTTATTTTACAAATAAAAAGTATTTATATTAAAAGTGGTTATATCGATTTGATTCTTATTGCATTTATGCTTGAAGCTATTTTATTTACAATAAATCTTGCAAATAAATACAAAGAACTAAAAATGGCAAATGAAGATTATGAAAATATGTTATTACAGCAAACAAAACTTGCAAAAACTGGTTCTATGATAGGAAATATTGCTCATCAATATAGACAACCTCTAAATAATATCTCATATATTTTGATAAATCTAAGAAACAAATATGAAAAAAACAAATTAACAAAAGAGTTTTTTTATAATAAATACAATCAAATAGAAGAGCAATTGCACTTCATGTCTAAAACCATTGATGATTTTAAAGAGTTTTACTCTCCAAATAAAGAGAAAGAGAACTTTTTATTAATAGATTCAATAAATCGTGCAATAAACATATTACAGCCACTTGTAAAGCAATATTCTGTGCATTTAAATATCAATTTTAATACAAGTGAAGTAACTAAAGTCTATGGAGTTGCAAATGAGTTCTCTCAAGTTATTCTTATTTTATTAAAAAATGCAATAGAAGCTTCAAAAGATGAAAAAAATCCAATAATAAATATAGAAGTGTCTTCTCAAAATGGCTTAATAAAAATAGAAATAATTGATAATGGTATAGGTATTTCAAAAACAAATTTTGTAAAGCTATTTAAACCATACTTCTCTACAAAAAAAGAAGGGTTTGGAATAGGTTTATATATGGTAAAACTAATAATTGAGAAAAGTTTCAATGCAGAGATAAAAGCTGATTCTTTAGAAAAAGGAATGAAATTTTCCATTTTTCTAGAGAAAAGCTTTTGATTTTAATGATATAAGATTACACTTCCTCTTTAGCGTTGTTTTTAATAGCTTCATAGGCTACTAAAACTTTTTTCCGTTCTATCCCCCATCTATATCCTGTCATAGCTCCTGATTTACCTAAAACTCTATGACAAGGAATTAAATACCCAATAGGATTAGAGCCAATTGCATTTGCTACTGCTCTTACTGCTTTTGGATTGTCTAAGTATTTTGCAACATCTTGATAAGTAGTAATTGAACCATCTGGAATATTTATAAGTGCTTTCCATACATTTATTTGAAAGTTTGTTCCTTTTACATATAGATTGAATTTTTTGTCTTTTTTTATGAAAATACTATCTAATATGGAACTTGCTTTTTTATCATCTTTTATTAGTTTTGCATTTGCCCATATCTCTTTAAATCTATTGTAAACACTATCTTTTTCTTTATCATAAAAACCAAGAAAACATATACCTCTTTTTGTTGTTGCAATTAGTGCATTTCCAAATGGAGTGTATCCATATCCATATGTTATTTCAACATTTTGTCCTAAGTCTTTATACTCTTTTGGTGTAACGCCAATAATATTTACAAATAAATCATGTAATCTACTAGGACTTGATAATCCTAAATCAAGTGAACTTTCAAGTAAAGAACTTGATTCTTTTAGATGTTCTTTTGCATAGTTTAATGTAACTGATTGTAAGAATTGAATAGGTGTAACTCCAACATACTCTTTAAATACTCTAATGAAGTGGTATTTACTCATGCCAATATGCTCAGCAATAGTATCAATTGTTGGTTGTTCTTTAAAGTTTTCGTCTATATATTTTATAGCTTTTACTATTTTATTGTAGTTTTCGTTTTGTAAATATAATTTTTCTTGACTCATCTTATATCTTATATAAAAAGGTTTAAGTTGGAAAAGTATACCACTTAAACCTTTAATATACTCAATATAAAATTAGTAAGTAGATTGAGAGTAAATAACAAAGTTAGAAGCTAAAGCTTCAAGTTCTTTGTTAACGCTAGCTTGAAGTTCAGTGTTTTCAATGTCATCTAAAACATCACAAATTTTATTTGCAATAA